>JASHWM010000086.1 GCA_030044075.1 Candidatus Rhabdochlamydia sp.
TTTTTTGGATCTGCAATAATAACACTTTTTCCTCCGCCGAGGCCGGTTTGGACCAGCGTAGATTTGTAAGTCATTCCTTTAGCAAGTCTTAAAACATCTTTCAAAGCTTCATCAAAGTTGGCATAGGGGTAAATTCTTGTCCCCCCAAGTGCAGGCCCCATAGATGAATTGTGGACGCAAATAATTGCCTTTAACCCTGAGCGCTCTTCCTCGATCTTCAATACTTTTTCGTACCCCGGTGTCGGGATCTCTTCTACAACAAAAGTATCTTCTAACACTAAAGTCATTGCTCTCTCCTTGTATTTCTGGATCTCCGTAAGGGAGATTTTTTCTAAAAATTCTTACTTTTCTACAATAAAAGTGTAAATCCTAGCAAGTTTTCGTTCACAAAGCAATAATTCTTTACAAAATGGATAATAAAAGTAAACAAAACCGTATAGAAATTGATTTTTGTTTCTTTTAATACTGGCAGACCTAAGGACTATGATTTTGACGAAGAAGAAATTAGCCATTGAGAAATAATTGCAGATTCGACTAGTATTTAATGTCCAATTAACAATAATTTTTTTAAACCTTCTACGAGGTTACGATGACAACTGTTGTCATTTCAAATGCTTTGAAAGACGAGCTACAAAAATTTTTAAAAAAGAATAAGAAGGCTGACCTGGTCACGACGTACCTTTTTTTCCTCGAAAAAAAATATAATGTTCAACCTGTCCTATTCGTTCGTGAAAAAACAATTTACCAAAGCCAGGAAGACCTGATCAAAAAATTAGAGTCCCAGGGCAAGCTGTGGCGCGAAACTGAGATCAAGATCCAGATGGACCAGCAAAGCGTCAACGACCAGACCAAAAAAGTTTATATTTGCCCATTTACAGGAAAAGTGTTTGGCGACAACACACATCCGAATCCCCAAGACGCCATTTATGATTGGGTATCAAAGTGCCCAGAAAATAAAGAGCGCATGGGCGGGCTCCGGGTAAAACGCTTTTTTGTCTCTGAAGATCCTGAAGTGATTAAAAACTATATCGTCAAACGCAAAGAGCCGATCACAAAAATTGTGTATTCTTCTGTTGTCACAGGCAAACTTTTCAACAGCAAAGCATCAGTAATTGATGATTTTATAAAAAATCAGCTAAAGCCCCTCACGCTGATGGAAGTTCCAAGCCAAAACCGCTATCAAATTGAAGAGGGATTCCTCGGATTTATTCAAAGCTACCTGGACGACACCAAGATTGCTGCTTTCTTTGAAAGCATTTCGGGAATGAATGAGTTCGCTTCCTATACCAGCCAGTGGCTCGAAGAAGAAAAAGAAGAGGAATAGTTGCTTTGCTCGAATTTGTCAGTTGTTCAGCAAGTGAAACACAAGAGATTGGGAAAAAGCTTGCAAAGCTGCTAAAGCCCGGAGACATTGTTACACTGTCAGGCGACCTAGGAGCTGGGAAAACGACTCTTGTCAAAGGACTTGTGGGAGAACTGGCGAAAATTCATCCTAGAGAAGTAGCAAGCCCGACCTTTACTTATCTGAATATTTTTTCAGGCACCGGTATCGACATTTACCATTTCGATCTCTACCGACTTAAAAATGGCGAAGAGTTTATCTCCATGGGATTTGATGAGTACTTGGCAAAAGGACAAATTTGCTGCATCGAATGGCCGGAAAAAATCGATCAACAGTTGCCTGGAAGAGTGAACTCTGTAAAAATCGTTTATCTTTCTGAAGAAAAAAGACACATCACCTTTAAAACACGATGAAAAAAATCAAGTTTGAAAATGCTTCTTTTTTTAAATCGGTAGCCGATATTGCCCAGCTGCCCGCTATAAAAAATAGCAGCGGCATCCCCATCCCTGAAATTGTCATCGCCGGCCGCTCGAACGCCGGAAAGTCGTCCCTGATCAACCACCTCCTTCGAAATAAAAAACTCGCCAGAACTTCCTCAACACCTGGGAAAACCCAGCTCCTCAACTTCTTTTTGATTGAAAATGATCTTTTCCTTGTCGACCTGCCGGGCTATGGATACGCAAAAGTGTCGCAGGCAATAAAAGAGCAATGGACAAAAAGCTTGGCCTCTTACTTCGAAGAAAGGAGTAATTTGGGCCTCATCCTTCTTTTACTCGACATCCGCAGAGATCCTTGCGAAGAAGACCTCGCTCTTTTTTCTTGGGCAAGGCACTACTCTAAGCCTTTATTTGTGATCTTCACCAAATGCGACAAAGTATCCCAAAGCGAGAAACTTCAAAACACGAAGCATATCCTTAATGAGCTTGCCAGCCAATCCGCATCCACTGATATTCCGCACGCGCATTTTTCCATCTTTGATCAAAAAGCACGAACCGTCCTCATTGAGGCAATTAACAAAGAGCTAGAACATTTATGACAACCCTTCGACAAGAAACCTTTGTATGCCTCGACTGTGAAACTACAGGGCTTGAACCAAAGGAAGACCGCGTCATCGAAATCGGCATCGCCGTATTTAATTATGAGATAATTTTAGAATCTTATGAGACGCTCATCGACCCGGAGAAACCTATTCCGGAAGATTCGATGAAAATCCACCATATCTCTGACGATATGGTAAAAGGAAAGCCAAAATTTGCTGAGGTCATTGCAACGATCAATAAAATGATCGGCAAGCACCCGATCGTTGGCCATGGGATTTCTCTAGACATCGAATTCCTCTCAGAAGAAGCAAAAAGGCTCAACCTCCCTTTTCCTGGCAGATCAAACATGCAAATTGACACCTTGCGGCTTGCAAGGCTTTATGGAGAAAGTCCATCGAACTCTTTAGAAAAGTTGCGCGAACATTTTAACATTGCCCCTGAAGGGGCCCACCGCGCAATGAGCGATGTCCTTGTCAACATCGAAGTGTTTAAATTCCTCTCGCAAAGTTTTAAAAGCACCGCGCAGATCCTGCAAAGGCTCCAAAAGCCGATCCTCTTAAAGACGATGCCTCTTGGAAAGCACAAAGGCCGCCTGTTCAACGAGATCCCCCTGGAATATTTGGTATGGGCATCGCGCAAAGATTTTGATCAGGACCTTCTTTTTTCCATACAAACAGAGCTTAAAAAACGAAAACAGGGAAATCGATTCGAGCAGTCCTCCAATCCTTTTTCCATTTTATAATATTGTTCAAAATATCTATGTGCATTATATTTTTCGCCCGTAAGTGCAAGAAGGGGGCCTCATGAATGAAAAGTTATCGATCGAAGACCTCTCATTAAAGGGAAAAAAAGCACTCCTCCGCGTCGACTTCAATGTCCCTCTAAACAAGGACGGGAGTATCTCGGACAACACCCGCATCGTCGAATCCCTTCCAACAATTCAATACCTGCTTTCAAACGGCGCAAGCGTCATTGTCATGAGCCATCTGGGACGTCCAAAAAACGGTCCAGATCCCAAATGTTCCCTTGCGGTCTGCGCAAAAGAACTAGAGAAGCTCCTTGCAGCTAAAGTCTTATTTGCCTCTGATTGCATCGGCGAAGAAGCTAGCCGCATGGCAGGTGACTTAAAGCCCGGCCAGGTCCTTATGCTCGAGAACCTGCGGTTTTATCCTGCCGAAGAAAACCCAGGCAAAGACCCCTCTTTTGCAGAAAAGCTTGCAAAACTGGGAGATGTGTACATCAACGATGCTTTTGGAACGGCCCACCGGGAACACTCTTCCACGGCGACGATTACCCGTTTCTTTAAAGACTGTTCGGCAGCCGGCTTCCTGATGAAAAAAGAAATCGCCTATTTCACTCAAATCTTGTCAAATCCTGAAAAACCTTTTTATGCAATCATCGGTGGAGCTAAAATCTCTTCCAAGATCGGCGTCCTGTCATCCCTTCTTTCAAAAGTTGATAAAATATTTATTGGCGGGGGGATGTCATACACTTTTTTTAAGGCGATGGGCATTGAAATCGGCGATTCAATTGTTGAGATCGAATCCATTTCCACAGCAAAGGAATTTTTGGAAGAATGTAAAAAGAAAAATATTCCTTTATACCTTCCAAAAGATATTGTCATTGCAAACAACTTTGACAATCATGCTGAAAAAAAGACTATCTCTGTAAAAGAAGGGATCCCGGCTGGATGGCAAGGAATGGACATCGGACCTGAAACTGTCAAAGAATGGAAAAGCGCTTTTTCGGCCGCAAAGACCTTTTTTTGGAATGGGCCCTTGGGCGTGTTCGAATTTGAGAATTTTGCCAAAGGAACTGGCGAAATCGCTACAGCATTGAGTGAAACATCGGCTACGACAATTGTGGGGGGCGGGGACTCTGTCTCGGCAATCAATGGGATGGGACTTTCAAAAAAGTTTTCCCATCTTTCCACTGGCGGCGGGGCATCCCTCGAATATATTGAATATGGCCACTTACCCGGAATCGATGCTTTAAGCATAAAGATTAAAAAGTAAAACTATAGCAACCAAAATTTTCTTAGTAATTGAAAAAGTTTCTTAATAAAACAATGGTTGTCAAATAAGATTAAATCGATATAATAAAGTCGATTTTTGAGCATTAAAGACGTGCTGTTATAACCCCGGCAAAATATGTCTTCTACCAAGGAATTCGGCACTTTACGCGCTTTGCTTTGGCCAGTGCATAAAGATGAGCATAAACGTTTCGTGCCGATGCTTATCATATTTTTTCTCATTTGTTTTAACTATAGCATCCTGCGCGCGTCAAAAGACGCCCTTGTCGTTACTGCACCTTCTTCTGGAGCAGAAGCAATCCCCTTCATCAAAGTGTGGGCTATATTGCCCATGGCCCTGTTAATGACCCTCCTCTTTACAAGGCTATCGAACCGTTTGACAAGAGAAAACGTCTTTTACGTTTTGATGAGCGTTTTCCTTGCCTTTTTCCTTGTTTTTGCTTTTGTCCTCTATCCTTTACGAGATTATTTACACCCTCATGGGCTTGCTGACCGCCTGCAAGAGGTCTTGCCAATTGGCTTCAAAGGGTTGATCGCAATCTTCCGCAACTGGACGTTTACCGCTTTTTATATCATGTCTGAGATGTGGAGTACGATGATCATGACAGTGCTCTTCTGGGGCTTTGCCAACGATGTCACCTCAGTAAAAGATGCAAAACGTTTCTATGTGCTCCTCGGCGTGGCCGCAAACCTCTCTACGATCTGTTCGGGCCAAGTGTCCACTCTCATCTCCCGCCAGGTCTTTGGCAACAACATCTTCTCCATTTTTGGCGCGGACGACTGGAGCCAAGCCATCATCCTATTAAACTGCATCGTGATCTTTTCCGGTGTGTTGTGCATCGCTTTATTCAAGTGGCTCCACGTCAAAGGCCTTGGCTATAACTCCCAGCATCTTTCGTTTTTGAAAGAACCCACCGACATAAAAATGGGCCTTAGGAAAAATTTTGCCTACCTTGCAAAATCAAAATATTTAATTTGCATTGCCATCATCGTGGTGATGTACAACATCGCGATCAACCTTGTAGAAGTTGTTTGGAAAAACCAGGTGAAAGAGCTGTATCCAGGGCCGAACGATTTTAATGCTTACATGGGACAGGTCCTCACTGCTATTGGTATCGTCGCAACGCTTACAGCAATTTTTGTGTCGGGGAACCTGATCCGCAAATTTAGTTGGACGGTGACCGCGATGGTCTCTCCGATCATCATCCTCATCACAAGCATCGGCTTTTTCTCATTCCTATTCTTTAACGACTCAAAAATATCTCTTGGCATCGCTGCATTTTTTGCTACTTCTCCTCTGGCCATCGGCGTATTTTTCGGTTCTTTGCAAAACTGCCTTGCACGGGCCTGCAAATATACTGTATTCGATTCCACAAAGGAACTCGCCTTCATCCCATTAAGCCAAGAGTCCAAGCTTAAAGGAAAGTCGGCCATAGATGGCGTTGGATCAAGACTTGGCAAATCTGGAGGCTCTATCATCCACCAAAGCCTCTTGATGATTTTTGGCACAGTCACCCTGAGCACCCCTTACGTTGCTGCAATCCTTCTCTTCGCCATTGGCGCATGGATGGTCGCAGTCAGGTCGCTCGGCAGACAGTTCAACCAGCTTGTCGCGCAAAATGAGACCGTTGTTGTTGATGAACAACGTACCGATGCAACAGAGCTTGAGCCCTCCCTTCTAAAAACAACCAATTAAACATGTATGGAAGCCATTATTAATTGGATTGTTTCCCATGCTGACAAAGCACATCTGTTCATTTTTATCGCCATATTGCTTGCAGGATTCAACATCCCGATCAGTATAGATCTTCTTGTAATCATTGGAGCTATTTTAGCTGCAACGACTGTGCCTGAAAACACGTGGGTGATCTTTTCATCGATTTTCATTGGAGCATGCCTGTCGGCATGGATCGCGTTTTGGTTTGGCCGAATCCTCGGCAGCAAGCTCTCGGGCAAGAAATGGTTTGAAAAACTGATGCCCGAAAGCCGGATCCAAAAACTCAGGCAATTCTATGAAAAGCATGGTTTTTGGACCCTTCTTATTGGACGGTTTATCCCATTCGGAATCCGCAACTGTCTTTTTATGACAACCGGGATGAGCAAGTTCGCCTTTAGGCGGTTTGCCATGCGGGACCTTGTCGCATGTTTGATTTGGAGCAGCATCTCCTTTTATGTGTTCTATACAATAGGGCAAAATTACCAGGTGATATATAATCACTTCCTTACATTTTCGGCCGGACTTGTCCTTTTGATCGCTTTAACTGTATCCTTCATTGTTTGGAGAAAAAAGGCTAAGCTAAAACGCGAGTTGTGAAAAATTCTACACGGGAATTAAACTAACGACCATGATCAGTCTATCGAACACCTTATCATTTGCTAGGGCGCCACTTGCGTTTGTGTTTCTGATTGAAAACACTTCCCTGCGCATTATCGCGATCGTTCTGGCAATGATCACTGACAGCATCGACGGCTATATCGCAAGAAGGTCGCACCGCACCACTCAGTTCGGGGCCATCCTTGACCCAGCAATGGATAAATTCTTTGTCTTCTTTTTACTGAGCGTCCTTCTCTACGAAAAAACACTGCTCCCATGGCAGGCTGGCGCCATGCTCGCCAGAGACTTTTCCCTTTGCGCTTTTGGTGTGTACCTGGGTATTAGCGGCAAATGGTCTTCCCATGTGGTCACATCTGTAAGATGGAGTAAAATTACCACAGCAATGCAGTTTATTGTGCTGATCTGTGTAACATTGGGAATGCAGCTTCCGTGGTATGTGTTCACATTCTTTATCTTTTCAGGGATCCTTTCCTTTATCGAGCTTTTTCAAATAAAAAATCGCAAAGAAAACAATTAAATTTTTTAATCTTACTCTTTCGCCCTCTATAAAAAGACTCCCTCTATTTAGTAAATAATTTTAATATTTGTATTAATGTAAATTGATGATAAAATTTTACAACAAAAACAGTAATAATAAATTATTTTTAATTTAATTACCGTGAGAACATCTGAAATTAGTTGTCTAAATGCAGTAGAAAGGCTGACCCTCACGGTCTACGAAGCAGAGGGCCTTCCTTCGATCGTCTCCGAGCCGATCGCAAGGGTCGCAGCGCTTCTGCTATCGCCGGCCGCTGCTATCGACCTTGCCGTCCACACGTTTTTTATCATCCCTACGTTCGTGTATTCGATGGGATATTCGCTGTTTAACTGGGAGTTTAATTTTGTATTGCCCTGGCAGCATCTCCAAAGGGTCAGGAATGCGGTCGCGCCTCTATTATTTGGAAGCGTCCTCGGCTTTATCCATCCCTACATGGGGATCGGCATCAGTGAACCAGCAGACAAACATGCCGTGCTTGGAATGGTCTCTTCCAATTGCGGTAATTCCTTCACTACCGTTTGCAGCCCTATCGAAAGTCTTTCCATCATCGAATCCACAGCTAAAAGCAATCGTTATTGTACTGATGAAGGGGAGGAAAAAGAAATTTATTCTGATGAGCACATTCGAGCAATCCAAACTGCAAGAAGCTATGAAAGTTCTCTTCAGTCTCTAAATGCGCAAGAATTTTTATACTCGATGAGCAACCTCACATTCTTAACGATGTCCTCGATTTATCAATCTGTTGACGAATCCAGTTGCTCTGAGCTTGGCAAAGAAAGTTTGAAGAGGTTCTCTGGTGTTTTGATCCCTGTGTTGAGCGCTGTTGATCTAACAATCGGTCTCGTAGTGCAGGCAATCTTTCTTGTGCTTGGCGCAGTGCAGCTTATCTCTGGTCGAACCATTGCCTATATGGAAACGACCTGCGATCCCCTGATGCATGTCAGCTTTTTGATCCAAAACGTGCTGAAAACACTCGGCAACCTTCTTGGAACCTTCGTATGGTTCTTTTCTCCGGATGCAGGTTTCCAAGTCAGCCTTTTTCCGGGATATATGTTTTATAAAATGCAGATGGGGCTCTTAATGCTCCAGCTTAAAATCAGAATGTATTTTCAAGGGGACAATACAAGGTTTGCTCTTCCGATCACATTTAAAACAGGCGCTTCTCCTTTCTCTCCTCCCACCGAGAGCATGCATGCTACGTACCTTATTGTTGAAAAGAAAGGAGACGCCTTTAATTTATATTGGGTCAATCGCCCCTCAGTTTCAGTTAGAGAAGGGATCAGCCAGGCGCAGGCCCTTGAGCAGATCGAGTTGATGTTTGAGAAAAGGTTCCCCTGCATGCAAGGAAAATTTTTCTCTTCTTCTGGTGAACTTCAACCTTTTCTTTTGGAATCAAGGCAATTTGACCGAATCCATATCCAAGGGAACGCAACAAATTGCCCCGTGTCCAACGCCTTTGGAATGCTGGACGCCTTGGACATCATCAGAGGGGAAGGAGAAATAACGACCCTTCGGAATCAAGCTACAAGAGAAGCTTTACTTGAGTATTACAGCTTCTATAGAAACGACGCCCCGATCCTTGGTTGTCCAGAAGATCCCTGGGAGGTCTTTGAAGGCTGCTTAAGAAGCTCCATCTAAATAGTGACAGGGTGCTCTAAAATCCCTACCGGGATCGCTACCGAGGCCCCTGTTTTTGCTACTGTCTCGATCACAGCCATTAGAACTTCCTGTTTGACCTGATAATAAGCATCGAGCTTTGTCTCTAAAGAATAGACATCGACCAAAAGGTCGAGCCCATATTCTCCAAAAGCATTCAAATTGACAATGAGGGGGAGCCTTGTGTCAATTGAGGCGCATTCCGAGATCGCTTTTTTAATCTCTTCAGAAAGGGTGCGCATTTGGTCGGCATGATTATAACGGATCCTGATCTTCTCATAGATCCGCCGATGGGAGGCCCTTGAGACATTGACGACCAGCATGGTAGAAAAAAGTGCGTTCGGGAAATAGATCGGCCTTTTTTCCTTGTCCCGCACAGTCGTAAAATACCAGCCGATCTCTTCGACGACGCCCTCGATGTTTTTTTCTAGAAGAATGATGGTGTCCCCGATTTTAAAGGGCCTTTGGATAAAAAGGAGGAGTCCTCCAAAGCAGTTTGCCATCACATCCTTTGCTGCAAAAGCAATCCCTGCTGCTCCGATCCCTCCGAAAGCGAGAAGGGGAACGATATTCAACCCCAAAATTTGCAAAATGATCATTCCGGCAATAATTAAAATAACTGCTGACAAAAGTTTTCCAAGTGTCTGCGCGGCATTGGGGTCGATCTTGCTTTTGACGTAAATATCTTTAAGGATCAGGGAGGCCTCTGCCTCTTTTTTCCATCTAAGGACAATCCAGACAAGGCACCCGATGATTGCGGCATTGCGAAAGGGGGCGACATAATCTAAGGTGGCGACAGAACCAAACTTGTGTCCTAGGACATCGATCACAAAAGAAAACGCAAAGATCCCCAGAAGGAACTGCAGGGGAAGGTACACAATCTGATCGATTTTTTTGCGCCAGTCGCGAAATTTTGAAAAGAAATTCTTTCGCAGATAGCTCATGGCCAATTTCAAACCGTAATTGACCCCTAAGATCACGGCGAGCCCAATAATAATTTCAACGACCCACATTTCATGAAAAAAATAATGGGAAATATTTGAAGAAGGCTCGATCATTTTTTAACCCGCTGTTTTTTTCTAAAAGAAATAGAACACCAAAAAAAATAGCAAGGAAAATCAATATCGACTAGACTAAAAGTAATTTATCCTGGTGGGCTTATGCAGTTTATCCGTGAATCCATTTTTATTAGCGCGATTCGTTCTTTTTGTATCTGTTTTGCCGCATGTCTTGGTGTTGTGATTGCGATAATTGCTGTCCTATTCGGGCTTGGAATTTTTTCCTCAAATGTTGCTCCCTCAGGGAGAGCTGAGCTCGTGATCGCGCCAGATGCGGAAGGTCGTAATGACCTTCTTTCTGAATCTGCTCCGGTGATCCTTCGTATTGATATCCATGGGGTCATTGGAGAGAAAGACCTTTCCTTAGAAAAGCTCGAGATGATGCTGAATGAGACGGAGACAGGGATTCTTCGAAAAGGGCGCATCAAAGGGATACTACTGCATATGAACACCCCAGGCGGCTACTCTTTTGATTCTGCTGCCATCTCAGGCCTCCTTAAAGAATACAAAAAAAAGCATAACATTCCTGTCTATGCCTATGTCGAAGACCTCTGCGCATCGGGAGGCATGTACATCGCAACAGCTGCTGATAAAATCTATACGACCCCCTATAGTATCGTCGGTTCGGTCGGGGTGATTATGCCTACCGCTTTTAATGTGACCGGCACAATGGAAAAGTATGGCGTCCAAGCTTTAACGCTAAGCCAGGGAAAAGACAAAGACCCTCTCAATCCTTTCAGACCATGGTCGCCAGATGAGGGACAGCCTCTAAAACCAATCATGACCGCCTTATATCAGCAGTTTGTCGATGCAATCGTAACTGCAAGGCCTCAAATTTCCAAGGAACAGCTCATCAATGACTACGGCGCTAGAGTATTTATCGCAGCGGACGCATTGACAATCGGCATGATCGACAATGCAAATAGCGGCTATAGTAATGTCCTGCAGGACCTATGCCAGGCCTCCGGGATCAAAGAAAAAGAAAAATATCAGGTATTTAAATTTCGCATCCTCCATTCAATCATAGAAGACCTCACACAAGGGAAATCTTCCATATTGCAAGGAAAGATCACACATAGTGTGCAGATCGGAAACGGTGTTGATGAAAAAGCAAGAGAGAAGTTCCTCTACCTTTACGAACCAACTCTAAAATAATTCTTCCCTTTCGCCGCATGGCTTGAATAATGAATAAACTCTACCTTATAGACGCGCTTAACTTTCTTTTTCGATCGTACTATGCGATCGGCCCCATGACGAACCTTAAAGGCCAGTCGACAAATGCTCTTTTTGGCTTTATCCGGAGCATCAATAAGATCATCAAGGATTTTTCTCCGACCCATATGGCCGTTATCTTCGATGGGGAAGACAATAAAAAATCTCGAAAAGAACTGTTCGCAGAATACAAAAGCCATCGAAAAGGGATGCCTGAAGACCTTTTTTTCCAATTAGAAAAAGCTTTCGATTTTTGCAATTACGCCAATATCCCTACACTTTCTGTTCCTGGAGTAGAAGCAGATGATACGATTGGAAGCATTGCCAAATGGGCGTATGGCAAAAATGTTCAAACTTACATCTTGAGCGGCGATAAAGACCTTTGCCAGCTCATCAATGACAAGACCTTCGTTATTAATGCCTACAAAGACAACTTGCTCATCGATGAAAAAAAAGTGGAAGAGATCTTTGGGGTCTCGACCCACCAGATCGTGGACTATCTCGCAATTATGGGAGATGCCTCAGACAACATCCCCGGAATAGAAGGGTTCGGCCCAAAGACTGCTTCCCAACTCCTCCAGCAATTTGGCAGCCTTGAAGCCCTCTTAAAACACCCGGAGCAAGTCCCAGGTCAAAAAAAACAAGAGACCCTTCGCAGCAGCAAAGACGTCGCCCTTTTGAGCAAGGCCCTTGCTACCATCCAGACAGATGTCGATTTTCCTAAAGAGGAGTCATTCTTCCTGCTCCAGCCCCCCGACCTGGACCATCTGAAAGAATTTTATCATGAGATGCACTTCAACTCTCTTTTGAAAGAACTCGATGACCAGCCTAAAGCTGCTCTTCAGGAGGAGCCTGTCACCTATCATACGGTCGCTCATCTTGAAGCTTTAGATAAGCTCATCCAGGAGCTTTCCAAAAAAAAAGAGCTCTGCCTCGACACCGAGACGACCGCATTGAGGCCGATGAGCGCTGCGATTGTAGGAGTTGGCCTTGGTTTTTCTTCAAAAGAAGCCTACTATATTCCCCTTAATGGAAGCATGGAGAAAGCCACAGTTTTGAGTCACCTTAAAAATCTCCTGGAATCACCCATTTCGATCTATGGGCATAACATCAAATACGACCTGCACGTTCTGAATAATGAGGGTATTTTCCCAAGGCATATCTCTTTTGATACAATGCTCGCCTCTTATCTTATCCAGCCTCAAGGGCAAAAGCACAATTTGGATGACCTTTCCTTAGAAAAGTTTGGCAAAGTAAAAATCCCTATTACTGACCTGATAGGAAAAGGAAAGCAAGAAATTTCAATGAGCGATGTGCCTATTGGCAAAGTAGCAGAATATTGCTGTGAGGATGTCGACTATACCTGCCGGCTCAAAGAAGTGTTTTCTAAAGAAATCATAGCAGAAGGGCTCTTTGATATTTTAGACAAGATCGAACTTCCCCTTATTCCTGTACTGTTGGACATGGAAAGAAAAGGAATTTACGTTGACCAAAAAAACCTCTCTCACATGTCTGAAGAGATTTCCAAACAGCTCCAAAAGCTTGAAATGGAAATTTATGACTTTGCAGAAGAAAAGTTTAACATCAACTCCCCAAAACAACTCAGCCATATTCTCTTTGAAAAGCTGAAACTGAAACCTCCCAAGAAAACGACTACAGGTTTTTCAACAAATGCCGAAGTGTTAGAGATCCTGCAAAATGAGTCACCCCTCATCCCCAAGCTTTTGGAATATCGAACACTGGAAAAGCTCCGCTCGACCTATCTCGATGCCCTCCCTTCCGAGATCAATCCCTCTACAGGGAGGATCCACTGCACGTTCAACCAAACAGTGACAGCAACAGGGCGCCTCTCCTGTCAAAATCCCAATCTGCAAAATATCCCTGTCCGGTCTGAGGAAGGACGAAAGATCCGCACGGCATTTAAACCGCAAAAAGAAAATTTTCTCTTTTTGTCGAGCGACTATTCGCAAATTGAACTTCGCCTCCTTGCTCATTTTAGCGAGGACCCCCTGCTTCTTAAAGCGTTCCATGAGGGAGAAGATATCCACGCTTTTACTGCTTCAGAGGTCTTTAACGTCCCCTTGAAAGAGGTGACAAGCGAGATGCGTTACCGGGCAAAGGCTGTGAACTTCGGCATCCTCTATGGACAGCAGGCTTTCGGCCTTTCTCGAGGTCTTTCCATCGACTATAAAGAAGCTTCTCAATTTATCGACGCATATTTTAAAAGATACAAGAAGGTAAAAGAATATTTGGAATCCTGCAAAGAAACGGCCAGGAAAACGGGAAAAGCTGTTACGATTACAGGCAGACAGCGCCCTATCCCTGAAATCCACAGTAAAAACCCTATGATCCGCG
>JASHWM010000087.1 GCA_030044075.1 Candidatus Rhabdochlamydia sp.
TCCCACATTTTTTTAAGACAAGATAGCCAAAACGGCTAAAGCTTTCTTTTCTATTGTTCCAACCGGTTTTTGGAAATAGAAGAGGTGTATGAATATGAGAAAAATATGAAAAGTTAGGAAAATTTTATGAGACATCATGTAAAACAGCAGTTGATGAGGATCAATTGCACAGAACAATCCGCTTCAGGCGCCTCCAAGCTTGGGGACCGCGCTATTTCTTCATTCAAGCAATCTTCTTTAAAAGATTGCTCGGGAATGCTCCACCCTTCTTTTATTTTTATCTGTTGCTCCTTCTTTTTCTATTTTTGGGTTTAACCCAAAACACATTTAAAACACACACATCTGTTCAAGACAAATAGGCCGCAAGGCTATTGCCGCTCTTTTACATTCCAATCATTTGGGATAAAAGAGGCGCATACTTAAGTGTAAATAAAAAATAGAAATAAAAAATTAGGAGTAATTTTATGAATACAATACATCCACCACCAAGTGGTTTGATATCGCTCGCGCAACTGGTTGATCTCAATTGCGAGGAGCCGATGGAAAGCAAATCAATAAAAAGCCAGCTAAGCAACTACATCGGCATTGTAGGGTTGACCCATTCTGCCGTGACGCTGTTCTTAAATGGCAATATGCCCGACCCTCTAGTAGGAGAAAACGCCTGCCAGATCAGGGCAACAATGTACTGCCATCTTTCCGATGATCTGGCAAGCATCCAGGAGCTTAAGAAGCTTTCGTTGATGCTCGCAAGCAGTCCGATGGTCGCAACAACAATCAACGTGGCGGGCATCCCTCTGCCTAAGGATAAGAGGTCATCATTGTCTGAGGTCCTAAAGTCCGCGCAGATGGATGTTTTTATCCCAAGCGAGATGAGCCAGATCCTCAGGCCGATCCTTTTAGGGCATGTCCTGACAGTATCGAAAGTATCGGTGCTCTCTATCAACAAGAGCAGTGTTTCCTTGCAAGAGTCCAACGATTCAAAGTTGCTTGCCGGTCTATCAAGCAGCTTTGCCAAAGACTTGATCAAGGAATCCAGAAAGGCCCTCTCAAACATTTCGATAAGCTACCTCCGCAGCGAGGCGAGCCTGCTCCCCATGACACAGGAAAGGGACATCCTTTCTAGCATGATGGAGCCTGCTCCAAAGGGAGCTGTCCTGTCGGATCCATTGGGATTGCAGACAGCTCCTTTGCTTGTTGGGATGAAGATCCTTTTGGCAAGTATGAAAGTGCACAATACGGCCATCATCCTCAAAGACCGGCTTCTTGATACGATGGAGCAAGAAAAAGGAACGGCGACGCTTATTTTCGAGCCGACCGGCCAAGACGGATCTTACGAAGTGGTCAAAGATTTGAAGGGAGTCGATAAGAAAAAACCTGCCTTCATTATCGAAGCTGTCGCGATCACTGACAAATCCGCTGACGTGGACGAACTTGCGTCCTCGCTTGCAACGATCGGGATAGAGAAGATCATCCTTGCAAACTGCGCTGCCCACCCGCAGTACGGCGGAAAGAACAAGACTGTTGAGCCTCCTCGAACAGACGAAAGAGAGGATTTGAAAGATCTTGCCATGAAGCTTGGGCTCTGCGATCTCAGGCCGGAACTTTGCAGGATCTACCACATCTTTTCCGGGATGATAGGCAAAGAGCTTCCAGCAGGAGTAGGACCATGAGACACATTACTAAGGAAGATCTAAACCTGTTAGCACACGGTTGCGCGCTCTTAGGATCTGGCGGCGGGGGAAACCCCGCCTACGATCTGCTCATCGCCGAGCATGCCCTAGAGAAGTATGGCGATGTCGCGCTCATCAGCGTTGATGAGCTTTCCGATGATGCCTTGGTCGTCCCAATGGCGTTTATGGGAGCGCCCCTCATTGCAACAGAAAAACTGCCAAGCGGCAGAGAATTTCCTGCCATAATGGAAATTCTTAAAAAGCATGGGAAGAAGCTCGTGCTCATGCCAGCAGAGATCGGAGGGGCCAACGGCCTTTGCGCTTTTGCTGTTGCTGCAAAGATGGGCATCCCTGTTTTGGATGCCGATACCCTTGGACGCGCTTTCCCGCAGCTCCAGATGAGCTCGTGCAATTTGCACGGCGTGCCTGCATCACCGGCATATTTTGCCGACAGTTTGGGAAATACGGTGAAGATCCATGCGGAAGATTCCTTGTCGCTTGAGCGGATCGGAAGGCATGTGTCGATCAGCATGGGCTCGAGCTGCGCGATAGCCATCTACCTGATGGAGGGCAAAAGAGCAAAAACTGCTGTGATCCCCGGCAGTGTGACTTTGGCGTTGAGTCTTGGACAGGCAGCGCTAGATGCTAGAAAAAAGGGGATGAACCCCCTGGAAAAGCTCATGGAGATCACCGAAGGGGTGCTCCTCATCGCAGGCATCATCACTGAAGTGGTCCAAGAGGTCAAAGACGGGTTCTTGCAAGGATCTGTCACAATCAAGAGCGATGAAAGAGAAGTGGAAGTCATCTATCAGAACGAGTTTTTGCTCGCCAAAGAAGAAAAAAAGCCTATCGCCACAACGCCGGATATTTTGGCGATTGTGGAAAGCGAGGGAGCTATTCCTCTCACAACCGATGGACTTCGCTTTGGCCTCAAGGTCGCCCTGATCGCAATCCCATCACCTGCTATCTGGCAAACTGATGCAGGACTTGCGCTTGTCGGGCCTGAGTTTTTCGGCTACCGGGCCACTTACAAACCTATTAAGAAAGAGGAGATACTGATATGAAGTACATCATTGGCATTGATATTGGTGGAACAAATACAGACGGTGTACTTGTCGACCAGCATGAAAGGATTATTGCACACGAAAAAGTGCATACAACCGAGGACATTATCACAGGGCTTGAAAAGGTTCTGAGCAGCCTTCTATCGAAAACTCAGGTCGCAGCCGGTCAGATCGAATCCATAGTGGTAGGGACGACGCATGCGACAAATGCGATATTGGAGCAAAAGGAGCTCTTTAGAGTAGGCGTCATCCGCCTTGCCGGACAATATCCCGAGTCTCCACCACCGTGCTATGGCTGGCCAAGGGAACTCGTGCAAGCTGTTCTTAGCGGACATGCAACAGTTTCGGGAGGGTTTGAATGCAATGGGAAGCCTATTCGAGACCTTGAAGAGAGGGAGCTCCAAAA
>JASHWM010000088.1 GCA_030044075.1 Candidatus Rhabdochlamydia sp.
GCAGAGTTTTATAAAATTCCCCCATTGTCTCTAAAGAGTCGTTCATGGACACAAGCACGTTTTTATCGATGTCAACCCCGAAGAAAAGGCCTTCCTTGCTTTGGCAGGTTTGCAAAAAATCCTGGGCGGACCGGATAATGGCCAGTTCGTTGCCCCCTTCTAGAGAGGTTGCTCGAATGATCCCAGGACAGCACAGAAGGGCGAATTGGCGCCAGTTGACTTTTGGGGCCCAGGCCTTTCCACGCTCTAGAAGCTTTTGCGCAAGCTGGCCCCTCACCTCCTTGCGGCCCCTATAGGGGAGGTTTGAAAGTGTGTTAAAAGAGACGCTGTTGATCCTTGTGAACGAGTTGTCCGGTTCCGAAGGACGAGTAGCGACTACTGAAGAAATGGAGACCGAATCAGTGCTCCCTTCTCCTTCGTCATGAGGAGGTAATGTGGATGTAAATCGTTGTAATTCAGTGGGGGATTGCGTGCTTGTTCCCTCCTGGTTGTGAGGGATAGTACGATGTAAATAGGAGAAAAACCCTCTGAAAGAGGGGCTTGGCATTGGCCCAGGATGGTTAGGACCTCTTCCCCAAAATCGCGTATTGAGATGCAATAGAGCATTTATCCAGTTGTTCAAAGCTTACCTTTTTGATCCTGAAGGCCGGTTCTAGATGACCTTGGTCGTTCAAATTTTTTTTAAATATGAATAAAATAAGATAATAATGGTTAATTATCTATGTGTTTTAAGACTAATAGTGTAATAAAAAACAGATTTAAATACTATAAAATATAGTAATTTTCGTTTGAGGGTTAAAAAATCTCCCTACATGCAATGATTGTTAATGACTTATTTTCAGATACTTATAAATTTTATGCTTATTAGTGATTAATTATCAAATACTTATGAGGCTGTAATTGTTACGAAGAGATCTTAAAATTAATTTTATATCTATAATATTTTTCTAAGAAATCAATCAGTTTATTTTTGGATTGAAGGTTATTAATTTTTATAGGATAATTAATATCCCATTAATTACAAAAAAGGTAGCTTTATGGCAGCAGTGTCGTTTTTAAAAGTCGCACAACATTATGGTCATCCAGAAATCAGGCCTAACCTGTCCACTTCTGAGTCATGGGCGCAAACAAAAGCTTCAGGAAGGCCGAACAGCGGGTTTCTCGGCCATATCGAATACTGGCATGGCGGCGAGTATAGCAGGCTGCGCTATTCGGACGCTCTTAAACAGACCCTGATTGTTGCAGCTTCCTGCGATGAGATCCAAACAATCCCCCCACAAATTTTGATCCAATTGTCTTCAGAGGACATGGATACGCTTAAGAACCTTTTAGAATTTCATGCAAATCGCGGAAAACCGCCTAGTGCAATTTCAAACAATGTCCTCACAGGGGTAAGAAACTTTGAAAAATACAACAGCTTTTTTTCCACCGTTCGCAATACCGACATGATCATGCAGCCGTTCCTCCCTTTCTTTATCGCGGAGCTGCAAACTCGCGTGAGAATGGCGCAACCTGATGCTGCTACAAGACAATTTTTTCCAGATACTGCTGTAACCGCTCATTCTGCTACGGGAATCGCCGCGCTGGAATTGATGACCGATATCGAAGTTGCACAAAAGATTACAAAAATAGCCTTGAGGAGCGTAGATACGAGCGGAAAAGGAAAAGGAAAGGCAAGCGATTCGCACGCTCTTTCTCAAAATGAGATGAGAAGGATAGAGAACCTGGCAAAAAACGAGTTCTCGGTTAGAGCCAAATCTCAGCTCCTTGCTGAACTGAAAGTAACCACAATCCAGGAAGCATTCTCAAGTAAAGCAGCTGACGTTCAAAGAGCTGTTGCCAAGATTTTTGCACCTTACCTTGATGGAAATGAAAGCCTTGATTTTGCATCGTCGCTGACTGCCCAAGAGGCATCGGGCTTGTCTTCAAGGATCGGTATGGTAGGAGCTGGCAACAGTGGCCTGGCAACTCTTGGAAAGAACCTGCATATGATTGCCTTTAAAGATGAGATTGAGATTGCTGATTACTCTTAGTCTCATACTACCGGCCTTCCCGGAATAGGAACAGGAGCGGCTTTTGCCGCTCCTTTTTTGTTTCTGCAAAAATCTGTTTTTTTCTTTAGCAGTTTTCAAATAAAACCTTTGCCTGGTTCGAAAGTTTTTTTTGTTATCAGGGCAAAAAACGGAACGTTCAAATTTTTTTTCACAGTTCGTTAAGTAAAAATTTTACTACTCATTGATAGTAAATTATTTACTTCGAAAATTAATCGTTTTTATTATATAATTCCCGCATCAAATTTATTATTTTGTGTATTTTTATGAACGTAAATATTCAAAGCCATATAAATGACAGACCAGTATTTAATAGTGCGGAACCTGTGGAAGGCCTCTCTCTTCTAAATGAGAACAGGGACATCAAGCATTTGCAGCCCAGCGAGCAGATCCAAAACAGTTTTATCCTTTTCATTATCCGTATTTTTCAAAAGATCATCTGCTGGCTCTATCCTTTCGAGTCACCAAACTACGTAGGGATTGTCTCAGCCTTTGACCGTTCTAGCGAAAGTACAGACCTGCAGCTCTCCGGTTTGAACCAAAAAGACTTTCTTGGCTACTTTAAAAGGTTTTTTGGCAATGACGAAGCTTCCACTCCGGCTTTTGCAGAGTGTATCGAACAGATGGAGGAGCAGCTCGAGGCTATGGCAAGGCTTGCAATGCATTCTGGTCTAAGAGATGAGACTGATGAAGAGTATCAGAAGTTAAAGGCCCCTTTACAACTTTGGATGACAAATATCCAGGACTTAGCGGTCGGCAAGCAGAAAATTATTATCGCGAGCACCAATCCTGGCGATGAGGTGTTCTACCTCTTTTCCAGAGATGAAGATGGGCTGAACCTCAAAGTGATCGGCAGGGGGGCCTCGATGGTCGAGCTGTCGGGTGTTACAGAAGTTGCTGTAGCCGGAAAAGCAAAGATCCCTGCAACGCTTGAATTCCGTAGTATCGATATCGACAGTATGCGCGCTTTGCTCCACCTATCTCCGCTTGGAAGTGGCGGGGACATCGAAGGCATTAAAGAAATCCTGCAAAACAATGCCGCAAAGAAGGTAGAGGACAATGCCTGGGAGAACCTTGCCACCAAGACACATAATTTTACAAAAGTCTTCTGGACCATCTTAAAACAGGTCAACAGGAACGAAGGAAAAGAAGACAGCGAGTTTGCCAGGGCAAAACTCCGCTCCAAATTATACACGCTCTTTGGCATTTTAAAAGAATATCGGTTCACGCTAGCGGGCAACGTCCAGCAGATCCAAACCCTGTCCCGCATGCTCCGCGTCTGTTCGCAGGACCTCCTCATCGCCTTTCAAAAGAGCGTCGTCAGCAAAGACGAAATGGATGAGCTCTCTTTAGAGCTTGCCTGCGTGCAAAAAGCGATCGACACTGCCAGTGAAAGTGCGAAAGTTCCGATTTCAAATTTAAGCCTTCCTGACATGGGGATCTACTCCTTCACACCCTTTAAGGGAGAGGCTCCAACTGAGGGGCTTTCCATGGTGCCACGAAGGAATCCAGCGCGCATCCGCCCTCC
>JASHWM010000089.1 GCA_030044075.1 Candidatus Rhabdochlamydia sp.
TGACGCCGCCGCGGGTGGCGATCATCACAAAGTCTGCGATTTCGACATGCCCGACAACTCCTGCTTGTCCGCCAAGGACCACGTTCCTTCCGGTTTTTGCAGAGCCTGCAATGCCTGATTGGGAAACGATGATGTTGTGGGGTCCGACCCGTACGTTGTGTCCGATCTGGACGAGGTTATCAATTTTTGATCCTTTAGAGACGACTGTTTTGCTGAAGCGCGCCCTGTCGATGGTCGTATTGGCCCCGATTTCAACATCGTCCTCGATGATCACAACCCCAAGCTGCTCGAGCTTTTTGTGGACGCCCTTGGCATCGGTTGTATAGCCAAAACCGCAAGATCCGATGACTGCGCCCGGTTGGATGATCACGTTGTCGCCAATCTCGCACCGTTCACGGATCACGACATTCGGATGAATGACGCAGCTATGGCCAATCGTAACAGCTGGTCCTATGCTGACAGAGGGGCCTATGTCGGTATTGTCTTTAATGACGACGCCCTGGTCAATGACTGTGTTTGGCCCGATCCGCACATTTTTTCCAATTTGGGCGGTTGGGTGGATGACACAGGATGGGTGAATGCCTGTAAAACCGCTCTCTTCCTGTTTAATGAACAGCTGGGCGATTTTTTGGAAACAGAGGGATGGGTTGTTTGATACGAGAAAAGATTTTCCAGGAAGAGGGGTAATTTCATCGGAAATGCAGATTACCCCTGCCTGTGATTGCGCCATCAGCTCTCGATATCGCAGGTTTGCTAAGAAAGAAGCTTCCAAAGGGGTTGCAAGCTCTAAAGCCTCGACGCCGGTTATGACGCGGTCCAGCTCTCCGAAAGCTTCTGCACCAGTGATTGTTGCAAGCTCAGCAATGGTGTATTTCTTAGCATCCATGGTCGACCTCGCCTACTTTGCAGGTGCCTGAGCAGCAGCTTGCGCAGCCTTGGCTTCTTCGTCAAACCGTTTGTCCATCTCTTTGATGACAAAAGAAGTGACATCAAGCTTGTTGTTATGGAAGAAAAAGGCCTCTTTATTGATGACCATATCGAGTTTTTTCTCTTTCGCAACACTTTCAGCAGCTGAATTGATGTTTGAGCTCATGGTCTGGACAAGCTTCATATTTGCCTGGTTGAGCACTTGATAGTATTGGTTCTGGTAACGGTTGAGCTCTTCATTGAGAGTGCGGAATTTGATTTTCATCTCATCTTCAGCCTCTGGAGAAAGCCCATCAACGAATTCAGCATCATTGAGCTTGCTCGAAATTTCACGCATTTGCTTTTCAGTGTCTTCAAGAAGCGCTGTCATTTGTTTTTTGAGCGCCTCAAAGGAAGCCTGTTCCTTTTGCCCTTGCTTAGAGTCAGTGATGCAAGTGGTGAAGTTGACAACTCCTACAGACTGGTTGGCATTTGCCATTGCTGCCGTAGAAAGCCCTAGAGAGGTAAGAATAGCTAAGAAAAGATTCTTTTTCATTGTGAAGCTCCTTGTACATTAACAAGCATTTGGGTTTACAATACTGACAATCTTAACCGGCCTGCGATTTTAAAGCACATCAATTGTTGAAAGTTGGGCTGTTAAGTAAAAAATATCCTTTGCTTTCTTTAAAAATTCCTTACAAAAGATTTTCGAAAAGTTGCTAAAAGACTTTCTAAAAACTTGGAAAGGCTTTACTATTTTTTTCGAAAAAATATCAAACAAGTATCTAGATACATGAATAGTAAATTTTTCTATTTCCTTCTTATAATACCTAATTTTATTTTTGGAAGCGTTGAGCATAAAAATGAATTTATCGATATCTATCTGTCAAATATACAGTCCAATATGCAGGAGAAGACAGAACTTCTCGAACATATCCAGAAGAAGCTGAACGGATCTTATCTAGATATAGGCACGGGGGGAGATGCGATCGCTGTGATGACAAACCAGCTTCCCAAGAGCGCCTCTACAAACATGATCGCAGCTGATATTGATCCCTTGGTAATCGAGAGGATAAAAGAAAGAAGGCCTGAAATTATCCAATATCTAGATGCGGACATAGGGCCAAAGGTCGATCTTGTGACCATGTCTGCCACGAACATGAACGGGATTCCAGATAATTCAATAGCAGGGATAGGGGCCTCCGCACTTGCCCATGAGATCTTTTCATATGAACCTGTGAAAGGGCCTCTTGACCAATTCATCGGCGAAGTATGCCGCATCCTGGAAAAGGACGGGGTGCTTGTCTACCGGGATCCTAAATGGGTGAGCGACCCTTATACGACCTGTTTGATGGTCATCAAAAGCAAAATCGGGAAGTACTACACGAGCCTGTTCCTTGCAAAGTTTTTGGACCGGACTTTTTCGCAGCTCAGGGATTATCGAAATGACTGTTGCAAGCCTCTTCTTTATAAGACATCCGATGTGAAGTTCCATGTGTACTTGATGAACTCGATGTCGGCAACACAAATGACATTTGAGGAGTTTTTGAACACACCCTGCTCTAATATTGACTATAGCAAGGACTTTTCTCTTGAAGCGCCCAAAGGCATGGTTGCAGAAATCCAGAGACATTACCTCATGTACCTCAAGAATTATTTCCCTATTGGTTTCATTGGCGATGAAGAGATCTCTACAGACCTTGACCTCGCAACTGTTCCACAGGAGCTTTCAGAAGCGATAAGGAATTTTTCTGCTAGAAAATCGATCAGTATTAAAGATAACGCGATCCCAAAAAAAGAAGTGCGCAAGCTTTCCGGGGAATATTCCAAACTTAAGCAGATCTTTGAGTCTGGGATGCAAATCGATTTAAAGGCAAACCCCGGAATTGCGGAAATTTGCGAAAAGCTGATCCAGCAAGAGAAGATCAATAGGAACCTTCTATTTTTGCTCGACCCGCAAACCCTTGTGATCGACCCAAAGTTGCTTACGCTCCTTTTTCAGGGGAAAAATTTGGGGGTTTTCAAATATATCGTGATGTGCAATCAAATACCCTTTGACATTTTAGAGCATTTAAAGTTAGAGGGAGAGGAACATTATTATTATAAGACAACCGATGAGCTGATCACTTATATGGGACAACTTTCCTATTTCTATTTGAAAGAGACCCCAAAGGATAATTATATCCTAGCTCCTATCGATGCCAGCAACATCAAGGAGGTCCCTAGGGATTTTTACAAAGGCATCCTCAATCGTGATACTC
>JASHWM010000090.1 GCA_030044075.1 Candidatus Rhabdochlamydia sp.
CATTAAAAGTAAAGATCGTATTGGAGAGGTTGTAAACCCCGAAGCTAGTATTGAGGTTTGTAAAAGTATTGCCTGAAAGGTTAAAGGTGTTGATCGTATTAGTAGCATTGTAAATCCCGTAAGGATTGGTGCCCGTCACAGTGCTTAAGTTGCTAAAAAGATTGTTAGAAGAGGTAAAGGTGCTCATCGTATTGGCCAGGTTGTAGATACCAATGCATCCATCGCCCAGGTCGGTGAAAATATTGCTTGAGGCTAAAAAGGTGTTGATGGGGGTCGTATTGTTGTAGATCCCCACACTGCTGTTTGCTAGGCCACTGAAAATATTGCCGGTAGTGGTGAAAGTATTGAGGGTATTAAAGTAGTTGTAGATCCCGGTGCTGCCATCGAAGTTGGTGAAGGAGTTAAAAAAAGCACTGAAAGTGGTGATTTCGTTATATGAGTTGTTTATGCCATTGCTACCGTTGTAGAAAGCATTAAAAAAGTTGCCGGAAGCATTCATCGTGTCGATTGTGAGTGTTGTGAGTGGTGTGCCATTATTTGTTATCCCCTGGCTGTTATTAAAGTTGCTGAAAACATTTCCATCGACATTGAAAGCAGAGATCGTATTTGAGAAGTTATAAATACCGTAGCTGCTATTTAAAACGGTGAAAATATTTGCTGAAACATTAAAAGTGTTGATGGTATTCAAAGCGTTGTAAATCCCTATTGATTCGAGGGTCAAGTTGCCGAAAGCATTCCCAGAAGATGTAAAGGTATTGATCGTATTAGATAAGGTGAAGATGCCCCCACTTGAATTGACTAAGTTGTTGAAGGTATTGCTAATAACATTGAAAGTGTCGATCGAGCCAAGATTTATAAATACAGCATTTCCTCCCTCTCCTCCGCCCGGATTGTTGATCTCTCCAAAGTGGCTGCCAGTAATAGCGAGCTCATCGAGGTTGCTTGTTTTAATATAGATCCCGTTGCCGTTGTAGCTCCCATTTATATTTGAAAATTGGGTGAAGGAGCTTTCATTGACGACAATGGTACCTGAAGCAGAGACCAGGAATACTCCATTGGCTGTAATCCGAGGAGCGCTGACAAAAGAGCTTTGTTCGACAAGCAGGTTAGTAATATTTTTTGCAGTAATCCCGTTTGAGCTGTCGACCTGGGGCCTGATATAGAACCCTGAAATGGTGTTATTATTGGCCACAGTGACCACACTTCCCCCTGTATTCGTGATGCTTGGCAAACTAGAGGCCATCGGTGGAACGACGACCGTTCCAAGGGTTGTCGGGATGGGATGCGCAACCGATGCGCCAAGAAACTGCTGACCATCTTTCAACCGGATGCCCGAGCTCATCCCGTTTGATGTGCCGTCACCAGGATATACGTAGATCGCCTGGTTTGAGGAGGAGGCGTTTTGCGCGTCTAAAAGAGTGGTGAAGGGATCTTCATAAGTGCCTGCTGAATGGCTGGTGTTATTGACAAACCAAAAGACCCAGGGATCGCCTGTTTCAGGGTTGATGGCAGGTGTCACGCGGCGGTGTCTTCCCTCCGGGATGATCTCATGGCGGTCGACCCGCTGCAAGGCCCGGATGGGCAGGCTTCTTTTGAAACAGGAAAGATCTTTTGACTTTGTGCGGCATTTTTTCCCAAAAGGGATGTTGACACTGACCTGCCCCTGCCCGATCCACTTAAAGAAATGGTCGTAGGAGGTATTTCCTTCTATTCGGAGGTAGCGGTCAAAGAGTTCGACAACAGCCCGGATTTCTCCACCCCATGTCGTCTGTCCTACTCCATTGAGATAATAGGCGCCGCCAGTAAAGTAAAAAGGGGCCCATCGAATCTTGTCGACATGAAGGCCTACTTCGGAGTTCGCCCCCCTCATCGAGAAATCTCTGCTCCGCTCTAGAAGGAGGGAGTTTCCTTTGAAACCATAGAACTTTTCGTGGAAATAACGGCTGTTTTTATTTCCTACGGGAAGATAGCCATTGATCCGAAAGTCCCAGACCTTTCCCAAACTTTCAAGGCCGACTGCGACTTGGTTGTAGTGTTGATGGCTTGAGTTTCTGTAGTCGTAATAGACGTTGATCCCAAAGACGTCGGTATGCGCAAGATAGCGGAGGCCAACGCCTGCGTTCGCTGCAAACTTTCCATTGTCGAACACATGGCCCCTCACATCAAGAAATGGAAGCCAATCATTTGGACAATAGGGAGCAAAAAAACCTTCGAATGTTGTGTAACCAGTTCGATATCCAATACCTTTTGGGGTTGTATATCGAACAGATGCCCTCATCGGCTGGGGAACATAGCAGTCCTTCTTCGTGCTCTGTTCCTCTGCAAAAAGTGCGAGGGAAGATAGTGTGAATGCGCATAGGCTGCATGCCCTGAGGAAAGAAGAATGCTTGGACATAGGATATCCTTACTCTTTTCTTACACAGTAGGGGATTTTTTAAATTGAATCAAGAGATGCTATTGCAAGGAGAGGAATTGTTCGTATTCATCAAGCACTCTCCCCTCTTCGCTGACGGCCTGATAGACAATTTTATGTTCACTGGCAGTCACGAGCCAAAAAAAGGGCACATGGCTGAGTGATTTCTCCAAATAACCCGATACGTATTTTTGTAGGGGAGTGTGCTGGTCTAAAGGGCCCCATCCCCCATCTCCGAGGTATAATGTCCCACTCGGATCTTCTTTCCCATTTTTCAAAAGCTTTGTCCGCTTGAGCGCCTGATCGTGATGTTCAAAAGCTGTCGTCAGTGCATATCGATCAAAAAGAGGGGCCCAATTCTGGTAAGCTCTTTGGGAATAGGGCGAAAACAGTTTGTGAGCAATGTGCGGGAGGCCAAGGTTTTCTGTGACAAAGGCGATGA
Source organism: Candidatus Rhabdochlamydia sp. (assembly GCA_030044075.1). Lineage (GTDB taxonomy): Bacteria > Chlamydiota > Chlamydiia > Chlamydiales > Rhabdochlamydiaceae > JABEVM01. The sequence continues at coordinate 2,856 of JASHWM010000090.1, forward strand.
ACTTGTAGAGCATCGAGGGACTTTGAAAGCGGACGCTCGGGTAGATCGGGATATGATAAAGGGCAAGCTTGATAGGTGCTCCCTCATATTTTTGGAGCTCTGCTTCAAGCCACTGTTTTTGGGGCCCCTCATAACTTTGGGTATGGCAGCTATCTAGGACAAACAGGCGGATGCCATTTCCAAGCTCTTTTGAAAAATAACTGGTCCTTTCAGGGTTTTGCGGGAAGTACCGATAGAAAAAAAGAGCTTTGTCTGGGGTTTGGTCAAAACTCCCGATGACCTCATGATTGCCGATCGCCATGATCATCGGGATCAGAAATCCATCGGAAGAGATCATGTTTGCCGTGTACTGGTCGAGCCATTTGTCCCACTTGGGATAGTCAGTAAAAGATTCTACGCCTTTGGGATAATCTCCCCCAAGAAGGACGACAAGCGGGTCAAACGCCGCTGCGGTTCTTGCAAGGCGCTCGCTCTTTTCCGTAACCTCCCAGTCGCCCCCTTCAATAAAGCGAAAGGAAGATGTATTTTTTGGGAGGGTGCGGAATTTTTTTTCAGGAGAATATCCCTCGTTTTTATTTCCGACTGTAAAATAATACGCTGACCCAGGCCTTAGTCCTTGCAATTCGA
>JASHWM010000091.1 GCA_030044075.1 Candidatus Rhabdochlamydia sp.
GCCTCCTGAGCAAAGTGAGCCTCTTCGGGCCAGTATCCCCTGTGACTCCTTTTTATCAGCTTGCCGACGCACTTGTGATCCCATCGTATTACGATCCCTTCGCTAACGTCACAGTAGAATCGCTTGCCATGGGAGTTTTTACTGTTTCCTCGAGGACCAATGGAGGGTCCGAAGTGATCTCACAAGAGAGCGGCATCATCGTCGACAACATTTTTTCTAAGGAATCGCTCGCACATTCGCTTATGGAAGCGATGAAACATCCTAAGACATCCGAAAGCGCCCGCATCATCAGAAGATCGGTCTCCCATCTTGACTTCTCAAACCAAATGAACTCTCTCATCGAGGGATGCCTCGCATGAATTTGGCTTCCTATGTCCTCATCCGCCTGATGATGCTCCCTACGCTCCTATTTTCTTATCAGTCGATCCATCGGCTCGGCCGTATTGTAGGAAGCGCAGCCTTTCTGTGCTTTCCCAAGTTCCGAAAAAAAGCCCTTAGCAACTTGGCCCTTGCAACAAGCCTGGACCTAAAAGAAGAAGAGATCATTGCCTATGCAAGGATGTCGATCCAAAACCTAGTGATCACCTGCCTGGAATATGCAAAGCTTGGAAAAGAAAAACACATCGAAAAAGTCGCCATCTGCAAAAACCCTTCCTTTGCAGAGGAGCTCATCCAAAAAGGAGTTGGCATCATCTTTTTTTGCGGCCACCAGTCCAACTGGGAGATCCTCTTTATTGAAGGGACCCACCGCATGCCAGGTGTTGCTATCGGCCGGCCGATCAAAAACACATACCTCTATAATTGGGTCCTATCGATCAGAGAACGGTTTGGCGGAAAGATTATCACACCGCAGAACGCCATTAAAGAAGGGCTCCGCGCGCTCAAAAAAGGAAAGTTCCTAGGGGTCGTAGGCGATCAGGGCATGCCAGACAGCGGGTATTCTTCACTGTTTTTAGGGAGGATGGCATGGACATCACCCTTGCCAGCGATCCTTGCCCATAGGACCGGAAACCCTATCAGCCTTGCAACCACAAAAAGGGTCGATGGACACTATGAGATCCGATATTCAGGCCCGATCTGGCCCAATCAAGCAGCTCCCGCCAGTACTGAAATCCCAAGGCTGATGAAAGAGAGCCTCTCGCTCCTAGAACAGTCGATCAAAGAAAGCCCCGGGGAGTGGCTTTGGTCGCACAATCGTTGGAAACAGCAACTGCCGGGCAGGCTTAAGAGGACATTCCGCCACGATGCTGTATTGGTCATACTTCCAAGCGGGATCTCATCGTTCAAAAAAGCCTATGATGCACTCCCTTCGTTTATCCACATCTATCCAACCGAGTTTGTGGTGCTGATGGTCCCTGAGACCTATCGCAGCTACGGGATCCCCGGCCGCTTTGAAGCGATCTACTACAAAGAAGAGGGCGAGCTCTTTGCAAGAGACTTCCGCTTCAAGCTCGTCTTTAACTTCACAGAGAACAAAAAGCTAAAACCCCACTATCTTTCCCTCAGCGCTTTTGATGTGATCTCTGTCAAAGATGTCTATAAGATTGCCAAGGCATCTCGCGACGCTCCCTTTGGGGCAACTTTAGAAAAGGCCATATATGCCCGTTGACAGGTTCTATCTTAGCAAACCTCTAGAGAAAAATTCTCATGTCACCCTTGAAGGACAGGAGTTCGAACATCTGCAAAAGGTCACGCGCCATAGCAGCGGGGACATCGTCGAAATTGTCAATGGAAAAGGCGAACTTGCACAAGCCAGGGTCGACAAAATCCTCAAGAAGGAAGCGGTCCTTACAATTGTTGATGTGCACAAACAAGAGAAAACAAGACCTGAGATCATCCTTGCACAGGCGATCACAAAACTTGCAAAACTTGAGCTCCTTATTGAAAAAAGCGTTGAGCTCAACGTATCTGAAATCTGCCTTTTTCCAGGTGTCCGTTCAGATAAAGTAGAATTTTCCCAAAACCAGATGAAGCGCCTGGAATATATCTTGGTCTCTGCAATGAAACAGTGCGGCCGTCTCGACCTTCCTTCCCTTTCTTATCAATCTTCTCTCTTAGAAATATTCCCCATCAAAGGGACTGGTTTTTACGGAGATGTATCGGCCCATGCAAGGCCTCTCTTGCAATCTCTGCAAACCGCCATTCTCCCCATTACCCTCTTTATTGGGCCCGAAGGCGGCTTTGATGAAAAAGAAGTCCAATTATTCCAAAAAGAGAACATCGGGCCTATCTCCCTGATCGATACGACGCTCCGCGCAGAAACTGCCGCGATTTCTTCGGTAGCCATCATTTCCCATTTCTTATATTCTAGAAGATCGCACGATCTTTAGGAGGTTGTTATGGGAGAATTCACAAACAAAGTGGCCGTAGTCACAGGCGGCAGCAGCGGCATTGGCTTTGCCATCGCAGAAAAGTTACACAAAGAAGGTGCCAAGCTCGCCATCGTGGGAAGGGACAAGAAAAAACTGGATGAGAGCATATCCCATTTCAAATCAGCAATAGCCATCCAGGCAGACATCAGCAAGGTAGCGGATATCGAACGCCTCTACAAAGAAACCAAAGAAAAGCTCGGCAATATCGACCTTTTGGTTGCAAATGCCGGAGTTGCCCGTCTGAAACATGTCAAAGATGTCGACGAAGCTTTTTTTGATGAGATGGTGGACATCAACTACAAAGGGCTCTATTTTACGATCCAAAAGGCCATTCCCTATTTGAACCCAAAGGCGTCCATCGTCCTGATCTCCTCAGTAGCAGGCCACATCACCTTCCCTGAGCACAGCGTCTATTCCTCCACAAAGGCGGCTGTGAGCTATTTGGCGAAAAGTTTTGCCCTCGACCTTGTTGAAAGAGGCATCCGCGTCAACGCCATATCTCCGGGATTTATCGACACTCCCATCTTCGATGACCTCAAAAAAGCCGCTCCGGAAAAGATCGACTTATACAAAGAAATTGTTCCTGTGAAGAGATTTGGAACAACCGGGGAAATTGCTGATGCAGCACTGTTCCTGCTTTCTCCCAAGTCATCGTATATGACAGGGTCCGACCTTGTGATCGATGGGGGCCTGAGGCTGTCCTTCCCTACAAGAAATTAAGCGAGATGGACCGTTTTTCCACTTAGTGATGGAAGTCGATTCCTTTCGCCGCTGCTAGAAAGAAAAATTTGTGGTACCAGGTCATTTATTGGATCGTAAAAGCAGACTATTCTAAAACCACATAACAATCAAGGTATTGGGCAATGCGTTGCGGATTGCTTCCGGAACTTCTTCGATCAGGTTTAGGAATAAATCGAGTTCATCCAAATTTGTAAGCTCGGTAATTTCATACGGAATTTCCTTGATTTCGTTTTCAGACA
>JASHWM010000092.1 GCA_030044075.1 Candidatus Rhabdochlamydia sp.
TTAGGGTTATTTCCTTTAGAGGACGAAGAAAGATGATGTCGATGTCGGAATAAAAAAATACTTTTCCCCAATTTTCAATAATTGCTTCCTCGAGCATTTCCAATTTATGAAACATTGTCTTATCCCATCCTTCTGAATAAAAAGCTCCAGTGGGACATTCTTGAGAGTAGTGTTTGACGACAATGTCAAAGTCGTCCTGAATGCTCGGGAGGAAAAACTGTTCATACATTCCCATGAACATGGGGGTGTACATACAGTATAGCTTACATCTGGGCTCTAAAGCAAAGGTCGGCTCATTCTGAGAAGAAAAACATGGAAAGATAAAAAATAAAAGAAGGATGCAATATTTCATTGAGAGTGCGGACCATTATAAGATTGCTTCTTTTGGCATAAGGGATTTGATCAAGCCGTCCTTGACGTTATTGACAAGGGAGATGTTTGCTCCAAGAGAGGATAGCTTCTCAACAATGTTCTCGTAACCTCTGCGCAGGAAATGGACATTGGAGATCTCGCTTGTGTCTTCAGCGATGAGCGCTGCCATCACATAGGCAAAGCCAGCCCTAAGGTCTGGGATGGTGATCTGTTTTGCATGAAGGGGGGTGATCCCCTTTACAATGGCGCTATGAGTAAAATTCTGTGAAGAAAACCTGCAGGCTTTGCATCCCAGGCATTGGGTGAACAGTTCGATTTCAGCGCCCATTTGCTTAAGGGTTTCTGTATAGCCGAAGCGATTTTCGTAAACGGTCTCGTGAATGACGGAATGCCCCTGTGCCTGTGTCAGAAGGACAACGAAAGGTTGCTGCCAGTCTGTCATAAAGCCGGGATGGACATCGGTTTCAAGGTGGATCCCGCTTTTTAATGGGCCTTTATAGAAGAACTCGATCCCATTGTTTTTTATGGAAAAACCAGCGCCGATTTCTAAGAGCTTATTGAGAAATGTGATCATATGGAGATGATCGGCACCTTCAATAAACACTTTTCCTTTCGTACTGATCGCTGCCATTCCAAAGGAGGCAACCTCGATGCGATCTGTGATCACAGTATGTTCGACTTCATTGAACTCTTTTGCAGGCTGGACGCGTATGGTCCTGTCGACATCGATCGAAATAATCACGCCGAGTTTTTGGAGGAATAGAATTAAATCGACGATCTCAGGTTCTGTTGCTGCATTTTTTATGATGGTCGCACCTTTCGCCCTTGCAGCTGCGAGGATGCTGTTTTCTGTTGCGCCCACCGATGGATAGGGAAGCTCGATGAGAGCGCCTTTCAACCCTTGGTATGCATGCGCAAAATACGCTCCTTCTTTTTTCATTTCGCGATACTCGATCTCGGCGCCTAATTTTTTGAGAGCTTCGATATGAAAGTCGATCGGTCTTTTTCCAATCAGGCAGCCACCGGCCGTTGGGACAATGATATCTTCATCTGTCCGTCCTAAAAGAGCGCCGATCATGAGAATGGGGATGCGGTTGGACCCAGAAAATCTTTGGGGAACGTATGTGCTCTTGAGCTCTTTGGTGATGATCTCAATGGTCCCTTCCGCTTTGTCCCAATGAACTTCTGAACCGACCTCACGGCATAGTTCGAGCGTGATTTCCACTTCCACGATATTGGGGACGTTGTAGAATATGCAGCGTTTGTCAGAGATGAGTGAAGCGATGAGAAGTTTGGTAATTGCGTTTTTTGCGCCAGCTGCTTTAATTTTGCCTTCGAGTGGGACGCCGCCAGAAATTTTTAATACTTCCATATGAAACTCTTTAATTTTACCTGAGTCTTACCCTGAAATGGCATTTAAAGTAAACGAATTTCACGAGAGAATTTTGAAAAGTATTTTTCACCGCTTGAAGAGCTTGGAAGAAAGAAAAAAACTTCGAATTTTGATAAGAGATTAAGAGGATTTATGCAGATAGGGGGACTGTTTTTTCTAGAGCCATAAAATGGTAGGTGAGCTCATCTAGTTTGTATGCTTTCTGCGAAGGATTAGAATCAAGAAGTGTAATCCTATCTTTTAGAGCTATATAGCCTTCTGCAAGAGATATTTCATGACTGATGAATTGCTCGCATAATTCTGCTTCTAGCTTGTTCAAGCCCGGATGCTCGCTCATGGCAAGTTCTCTATAGGCATAGTCGATGAGCACTTGATTAAAAGAGTAATGAGTTTTGATGTGATCGTATAATGTTGTTGCTTCTTCAATAAGGGCCGGATCTTGCATGCACTCACCAGGCTCATCAGGATCTTGGCCTCTTTTTCCCATATTTGGAAACAAGCCTAAATATAGTCTAAGGTGCTCCAAGTTCAGGTTGCCTGCAAGACGAGCGAGAGATTGATGAAGCAATTTTTTATGGGGCTCGATCTGATACCAAGGCAATTTATCATATGAAATGGCCTCAGTAAAAGACAAATCTCCTGTGCATCCTACAAAAAAATGGCTTGCCTTCGCAAGAATTTGGGTATCGGAATTGACAAGAGGGAATGGGTCAATGATGCGGAGGAGTTTTCCTTCTTTTGCCCCCACTTCTTCTATCAGTGTGAGCTCACCTCGTTCATTTTTTCGATATAATTGGATCCTCTCAATTCCAGCATCTTTAAAAGCTTTTAAATCAAAATTATAATGGTCTTTATCTGGAGTGTCCCAATTCTTATTTAAAAGTCTCTTCATCGGACAAATGGCATCGATCGTTTTATCATCCTCTTTGAATGCCAAACAGGAAGAATAAATAAAATCGTGGATCTGGATATCCCCGTCACCGCATGAGTCGCGTGACCTATTTTTTAAATATCCATAAATTAAGTGATGGTGTTGATGATATTCTATTTCTGTTGCCATCTCAGTGGGAAGTAGCAAAGACTTTAGATCGGAGTCATGGAGAGAATTGATCCCCTCAATGAGGTTAGGGTCTTTTATCACAATCCCTAATCCATAAGCGCCAAGTCCCATTGTCAATTGCTTCCAGCTATGCAAAGATCCCGTTGCGGAATTGTCTGCATAGTCATATTCATAAAATTTAATCATTCTTCCCCCGGAAAAAACGGAGGGAGCGCAACTCTTTTGGTGCGGTGTTTCAATGACAAGTTTTGCGTTTCGGGCCCATTCAATGGCCCGCAATGCCTCTGGATCATCAAACGTATTGGAAGCATCGTAGATGATTGTTTCAAAGTGATTTGGATTAGGGATTGATAGTCGTGAAGATCTTTCAGATAGATTCATGACCTCTGCAACAATTTTGATTTTGCATCCGAAATGTTCATGTAAAATTTGTGCTGTCGCAAGCAATTGATAATAATCTCCAAGGCCGTCTTTTCCTACATGTCCGCAAACAACGATATCTTTATCTTGCAGGATCGGAAGAAGTTTGGAACAAGATGCATAAAGTGGGAGAACGGTCTGCTCAAAGATCCACGTTAGTT
>JASHWM010000093.1 GCA_030044075.1 Candidatus Rhabdochlamydia sp.
TTACCAGGTCTGTCGCCACCATCAGCAGGGGAATACGGCAAAGTTTATCCTTGGTACGAAGTTTCTCTCCCGATCTGGTCATTGGATTTGGCAGCTACTACTCATTTCCTCTTCTTGTTGCCGCCTTTATGAAGAAAGTGCCTTTTATTCTCTTTGAGCCCAACGCTGAAGCGGGGCGAGTGAACCGCCTTTTTTCACGGTGGGCTGAAGTGACGGCCATCCAGTTTTCAGGTGTTGCAGAAAGGCTCAAAGGAAAAATCGTAGAGGTCAGCGTCCCTCTCTGGGAAAAAGAAGACCGCATGTCTGTTACAGAGGAGGAGGCCAGGGCCTATTTTTGCCTCGACCCAAAACAAATGACGATCCTTGTCTTCGGCGGATCCCAAGGCGCTAACTCGATCAATCAGATGTTTGCCCAGGCAGTAAAAAGCCTGCCAAACTTTTACAAAGATTTTCAGGTGATCCATATCGCTGGGGAGAGAGAGCAGGCGGACCGCCTGCGGAGGGTTTATGAAAAACATGGCATCACCGCCTGTGTCAAGCCATTCGAAGAAAGGATGAACCTCGCCTGGCAGGCTGCTAGCTGCGTGATCTGCCGGGCAGGCGCTGCATCGCTTGCGGAACAGATCGCTTTTGAGGTCCCAGGAATTCTCATCCCCTTCCCATACGCTGCCGATGACCATCAAAAGAAGAATGCCCAGTTCATGGAAGAAATTGTCAAGGGGGCCATCCATCTTTCTGAATCCTATCTGACCCCGGAGATCTTGCTCCAGGCGTTGAAGGGGATCATCGACCCTGAGAAAAAGGAAATGGAGAGGATGCGGCAGGCCATCTCTGCTTTTAAAGTCCAGGAAGATAAATCCGACCTTTTGAAGGTCGTAGAACAAATTTTACAGGGAAAGAAATGACCAGCAAGAAAAAGCTTCATTTTATCGGAATTGGCGGCATCGGGATGAGCGCCCTTGCGCTCCTTGCCCTTGAAAAAGGCTATCAAGTCACCGGGAGCGATATAGCCAGCGGGGCCCTTTTAGAGAAGTTAAGACGCTCCGGCGCACAGGTTTTCGTGGGACATAGCGGCGAGAATGTTGCGCAAGATGCCATCGTGATCTATACCACGGACGTAAAAAAAGACAATGTAGAGTATAGGAAAGCAATTGAGCTGAGGCTCCCTTTGTGGCACAGGTCGGAGCTGCTCGCTTTTTTCCTGAAAGATAAACAGTCTTTGCTTGTTGCAGGGTCGCATGGTAAGACGACGACCTCTTCGCTCCTTGCACATGTTCTTGAACATATTGGCGCAAGGCCATCGTATATCATCGGAGGGATTGCTAAAAGCCTTGGAACAAACGGAAAATGGGGGGATGGGCTTCATTTTGTTGCCGAAGCAGATGAGAGCGACGGGACCTTCCTCAAATATTCAGGGTATGGAGCGATCCTCACGAATATCGGGTCGGACCATCTCAGCTACTGGAGAAACCAAAATGCGCTCTGCCTTGGTTTTCAGAATTTTGCAAAGCAGGTGATCTCTAAAGGGCATCTATTTTGGTGCTGCGACAGCGAGCAGTTGTCATCAGCCAAGATCGAGGGCTATAGCTACGGTTTTTCTCCTCATGCAGACCTGAAAATTTCTGATTATGTTCAGGACGGGTGGGTCATTCGTTTCAATGTAGGGTTCCTCGGAAAGTCTTTTTCAGGGATTGAAGTTCCCCTTATAGGCAAACATAATGCAAGCAATGCTGCAGCGGTCTTCGGCCTTCTTTTGTCGCTTGGTTTTTCAGAAGGGGAAATCAGGAAAGGCTTCCTGACTTTTGAAGGTGTAGGCAGACGCGCAGAAAGAAAAGGGGGCGCCAAGGGGATCGACGTCTATGACGATTATGCGCATCACCCCAATGAGATTACCGCAACAGTCGAAGCGATGAAAAAGGCTGCGGTCCAAAGGCGCCTTGTTATTGTCTTTCAGCCCCACCGCTATACAAGGACAAGGGATTGCCTGGAAGATTTTGCAAAAGCCTTTCAAGAGGCCGATGAGCTTGTGATCACTGATATTTACTCTGCGGGAGAACAACCGATAGAAAACGTAAGTACAGAGAAGCTGATCCAAAGAGTGATCGCTGGAAGGTCGAAGCCTGTTCATTATGCCCCGAAGGTCGAAATAGTCCCTTTTCTTCGTAATTTTCTTCGAGCGAATGATTTTGTCGTGACGATGGGCGCCGGAGATATTACAAAACTTGGACCGGAGCTGCTCAAAGAACTGGAAAGTTGACATGCAAAAAATAAGGTGGGCTTCCTTACAAAAAAAAATCCCGCTCGTCCAGGCATTGGCCTGGATCGTGCTTTCCACATTTTTAGTGAGCGGCGGTCTTTTTAGCCTGGTCAGGCACTATTACAGACAAGAGATCTTCTACCACGCCTCGCCCTCATTCGATCTGCAGGTAATCGTTCAGACAAGTGTCGAAAAGGAGGCGTTGAAAAGCCTGTATCTTTGCGAGCTCATGGAGCTTTCATTAGACAGGCCCGTCAACATTTTCTCTTGCGATCCAAAAACCTTTCAAGAGAAGCTTCTCAAATCCCCCCTGATAAAATCAGCATCGGTCAAGCTGATTAAGCCCCATACTATTTTCGTTGACTATACCGCCAGAAAACCCATCGCCTGGCTATTTGATTTTCAGAACACCTTTGTTGATGAAGAGGGGTATTTGTTCCCCGTCTCCCCTTTTTTTTCTCCTAAGAAAATTCCCGAAATCTACCTAGGCCTTCCGTCATTTCCCGGATGGAGTGCGAAAATTTCCGGGGAACATTTTAACCTAGCCCTGAAAATTCTCCAGACGGTCTCGCATCCTCCCTTTGATAACCTGTTTTTTGTGAAAAGGATCGATGTGTCCCTCGCAAGTGCGCCAAGCTATGGAAAACGGGAAATTGTCCTTGAAGTGGAAGAAAGTTCCCTTGTAAAAGAAGGGGAAGGCGAGGTCTTGGTTGCCTCTCCAAGGCTCCTTCGGCTCAGCACAAAAAATTATCTACAGGAGATTGCCAACTACCTGGAACTTCGCGAAGGGCTTGCCAAGGGCAATCCTGGTGTTGCCAAGAAGGAAGGGGAGGGGAGGGCCTATCCAGTAAAAGTGATCGATTTCCGCATCCCGCAGCTTGCTTTTATTGAAGAAAAAAAAGAATGACGCGCGGTCTATAGCCAATGCTTATAGCTTAGGCGGATTTTTTCTGAGAGGTCTTCCAGGGAAGCTCGGCTCCGAACGAGGGCTTCGAGATTTTTTTCGATCGCCGTTGCACATATGTCAGGGAGCTCCGGCGTGATCTTCTTCATAATGAGGCCTGTCTGTTCTTTGACCTTTTGGCATATCTCTTCTTTTGGCATCTCGTCTTGATCAAAGTAGGCGAACTCTAATTTCATAATGGTGTCGACGAGCTTTGCTTTAGGGCTTGTCTCAACGATCTTCTCGATGATCCGGATCAGATGAAAAGGAAGCTCGCTCACCCTGATCTTGCATTGAAAGAGGTTTTCTCTTAGGAGATGGATCGATTGCGAGATCGACTCCTGCTCATTGGGAGTAAGGAAGGCGCCCCCCTCGCAAGATGTCTTGATAATCCTCATCAGCCTGGCAAGCCCAAAATATGTGGGGTTTTTCAGGGTTGCCGAGTTGTTCCATACCGCATACCAGGCATATAGCTCGGAAATGTTTTCAACCAAATGGGACCCAGGCGAGCCTGGTTTTGAGTAATGATCCATATTAGAAAATGTTTATAATTAATATTAATTAGTCTCTTTATTAATTAATTATATTTTTTAGTTTTAAATTCAAATTAATTTTTTAATCTTTGTTGTTTTTAAAACTTTTCATGGGAATAAAAAAAACTATTTTCAGCAAATAGACATATTGTTACTCTTTTTTTAAAAGAGACAAACGTGGGGTGTTATGGATTTTGGTTTGCACATTCAGACAGAAGAGAAGCAAGGGAAAACAATCCTCCGCCTTGAGGGCAGAATCGACGCATCTACTTCAAACCTTTTAGAGAAAGAGATCAACGACCTGATAGAAAAAAAGCATCTCAGTTTATTGGTAGATTTTTTCGAAGTGGAATATTTGAGCAGCGCAGGCATGAGGGTGCTTTTATCGGGTGCAAAAAAGATGAAGAACTCCGGAGGGAATTTTTTATTGTTCGGCATGAATGACGAGGTAATGGAAATCATTAAAATGGCGGGCTTTGAGAAAATTCTGAGGATCTTTTCCAGCGAAAAAGAAGCTTTGTCTGCATTGCAGGGTTGAGGGAGACATAAGTGGGCTCTAGCATCCTATTTACAGAGAAGACCTCCGAAACCACCATTCATTTTACCCTTCCGAAAAAGGAAAAGGTCCCTCCAAAAGTTCATAATAAGAAAGTGATCGTCATTTCCGGGCCTACGGCAGTTGGAAAAACAGAACTGTCGCTCAAAATCGCCGAGGCGATTGGAGGGGAGATCATTTCAGCGGACTCTATGCAGGTCTATAGGGGGATGGACATCGGGACCGCAAAGGCTTCCCAAGTAGAAAGAGAAAAAGTCATCCACCATTTGATCGATTGCAGAGACCTTGACGAGAGCTTCAATGTCGTTGATTTTTATCATGAGGCAAAAAATGCCATCGAACAAATTCTCCTTCGCGACCATGTTCCAATTATAGTCGGGGGAACAGGGTTTTATATCCATGCTTTATTGTATGGTCCTCCAGCTGGCCCTCCCTCTGTTGAGTCGGTCAGGGAAAGGCTGGAACACGAGATGCTCCAGACAGGCCCTCTTGCCATGTATGAAAAGCTCAAAGAGATCGATCCGGAGTATGCGAGCACGATCTCAAGCAGGGACCGGCATAAGATCATTCGAGGCCTGGAGATCATTTCCCTTACCAGCAAAAAAGTCTCCTTTTTTACCAAAGAGTCAACCCATCTTTCCCTTCCTTATGAGTACAGGTGCTGGTTCCTTTACCTTCCCAAAGAGATCTTATACCCAAGGATCGAAAAAAGATGTGACGAGATGATCCAAAGAGGGTTTGTTGAAGAGGTGGAAAGGCTGGAAAAGGCTGGGATAGAAAGCAATATTTCCGCTTCCCAGGCAATTGGCTATCGCCAATGTCTGGAGTATTTGCACTCGAAAAAGACAAAAGAAGACTGGGATCGGTTCGTCAGCAGCTTCCAGCAGGCTTCGAAACGATATGCCAAAAGGCAGTTCACCTGGTTTAGGAAAGAGCCTCTTTTTCGTTGGCTCAACCGCAATCTGCTTACTCTGGAAAATGCTGTCGAGCTGATCTTGCAGGACTTTGAAAATTAGTTGTCCGAACCTTTAAAGGGGGCCATCTTGAGACCTGGGGAACTACCCGAATCCGGCAGGGTGTATAAGGCAGGCGCCGAGCCGTCAATACAGACGCGATTTGAGAAGATCGATGCCGCTATCGAGAAATTTGCAGAAGATACGGGATTTGAAGGCGTGGTCTGCGTGAGGATAGGCGATAGCGTCCACACAAAAGCGGTCGGATATGCAAACAAGGCCGGCATCCCCAATTCTGCGGAAGAACTCTTCCCGATCTGCTCCATTTCCAAGACTTTTACTGCTGCTCTAATCATGCGCCTTGTGGACCAGGGAAAGCTGGACCTTGACTCCAGGGTCTGCGACTTGATCGATGATCCGCGGGGAATCTTTCAGGATGTGACGATCAGAGAGCTCCTCACCCATACGAGCGGGATCCCCGACCTTACTCCCATGATCCCGGACATCACGCCGGGAGGGATCCCATTAACGGAGTCGGTGAGCTATGAAGAAATGTACAACAGCTTGGACGAGGGCCAAGATCGCGCCCCAAGGGGTGTGATGCATTATAATAACTTTGGCTATGTGGCGCTTGCCAAGGTTATTGAAAAAGCTGCAGGGGTTTCTTATGGGGAAGCTATGGAAAAAGAGGTGTTCCAACCTTTGGGAATGCACGCAAAAGCTCCCATGACCATCGATGCAATGCCTCAAAATGTGGAAGGTCTGCCAAGTGATCCATCAAGGCCTGTTCTTGTCCAGGACAGTCCCGAGGTCCGGATAGGGGCCGGCAACATTTATTGTTCGGCAAAAGATTTGATCGTTTTTGAAAAGGCCCTCAGCCATGATGGGTTTTTGACCCCTTCCAGCAGGGAAGCCCTCTATTTGGCGCACCTTGGATTTGATGACCAGGATTTTGAAATACCATTTCGCGAGCGCGGCATCGAGGTCAGGGGAAAATCAGGAGCTATGGGAGATCCGGT
>JASHWM010000094.1 GCA_030044075.1 Candidatus Rhabdochlamydia sp.
CTTCTTAAAGAAGTGGAAATAGATACAGAAGGGCGGAGGGTGGTCATTGCACCATCTGGGAGTTTGTAATCCTTCTATCGACAACAATTGCATTTTTGATAAGCTCCCACATTAGAAAAAACTTCAAAACAGGTAGCGGTTATGATCGAGAAAATTAGACTTGGGATCATTTTTGGCGGAAAATCCCTTGAACATGAGGTGTCTCTTCTATCAGCAAGAAATGTTATTCGTGCCCTAGATCGCAACAAGTACGATGTTTTCTTGATCGGTATTGACAAGGAAGGCAGATGGCATCTGCAGGATGAGCAAAAGTTCTTATCGTTCTTTGACGACACTCTAAAAGTATCTCTGGATGCTGAAAGGCAAGGATCGATCATCCATTTGAGCAGCGACTCTTCGGTTGTCAGCCTCAATGGGAAATCGGTACTTGAAAAGCTTGACGTTGTGTTCCCTGTCCTCCATGGAGTGAATGGTGAAGACGGCGCTGTGCAAGGTCTGTTAAAGCTTGCTGACACTCCTTTCATAGGGGCGGGGGTCCTTGGATCTGCGATCGGGCTTGATAAGGAGATTATGAAACGGCTCCTTCGCGATGCGCAAATTCCCGTAGCAAAGTTTTTGACCTATCGCCGGTTTTCCACAAAGGTCACGTTTGAAGACTGCTCTGCAGCATTAGGGGTTCCCTTTTTTGTGAAGCCGAGCAACGGCGGCTCTTCTGTCGGTGTTTCAAAAATCCATACCAAAGAAGAATACGATGCCAAGATCGAAGAGGCCTTTCAATATGACCATAAAGTTATGATCGAGCAGTATATTTCCGGTAGAGAAATTGAGTGTGCGCTGATTGGAAATGAAGATCTCGACGTGTCCGTGCCAGGAGAGGTGATCCCAAAAGGGGACTATTATTCCTATGACGCAAAATATTTCGATGAAAATGCAGCGTCCGTCGAAATTCCTGCAAAGCTAACAGATGAAGAGGTGCTCAAGGTCCAGGCCCTTGCAAAAAAAGCCTACCAAGCCCTTTCTTGCGAAGGTTTGGCCAGGATCGATTTCTTTTTTACCAAGGAAGGAGAGTTCATCGTCAACGAGATCAACACCATACCCGGTTTTACCAATATGAGCATGTTCCCAAGGCTTTGGGCTGCAAGCGGTGTTGGCCTTAAAGAAATCATCGACCGCTTGGTTCATCTAGCGTTAGAGCGAAAAGAGCGTGAGAATCTTCTTCAGAGCTCGTATGTGAGTTGCACAACTGTGCAATGATCATTTTGATCTCTTCTTTGAAGGAGTTTTGAGGGATCCTGTCAAAAGCTCTTAGAACTTTCTCGCGAAATTCTGGCTGAAGAAGATATTTTCGAAGCGCACCGGGGAGTTCGGCTGTTTTTTTGATATCTTCCCCGATCCCATAAAAATGGACGAGCTTGCGGTTTGCTTTTTCCCAGTAAAGCTCCTGAGAACTTCTGTCGATCAGGATAGGGAGCTTCATTTGGATGGCCTCATTGATTGTCCCGGGCCCGGGCTTTGTGATCAATAGGTCTGAGATGGCCATATAGTCGGCAACATTGTCTGTAAAACCGATCAACTGAAGGGAGTTGTTTTCTGCAGGGGTAAGGGTTTGCAATTGCTTGAGCAGGTCTGTATTTTTCCCGGTGATGACGATCACATGGATCCCTAAATCGCTTTTGCAAAGGGCCTCGGCATATTCATAAGCTTTAAAGTTTCCAGCGCCCCCCATCATGATGAGGACGGTCGGTTTGTCTTTATTCTGATATTTTTCCCTAAGCGCAGCCTTATCTTTTTTTTCAAGGAAGCTTGGCCTAAGCGGCAGGCCGATGGTCTTAATCTGAGAGGCGCTTATGTTGTTTTGGATCAGGATCCCTTTTGTTGAGGGAAGCTCTGTTCCGATCGTGATTTGGAAGTTGGGGTGCGTGATCTTGTCCAGGCCATGGACCCAGTTTTTAAGGTCGTTGTCAGTTGTAATGAGAAGATAGGGGATATCATTTTTTCTAGCGGCTTCAGAAGCCGGGAGGTTGATAAAAGGAATCAGGGAAATGATCAGATCGGGATTTGCCGATTCAATATAGTCCTCGACCATTTTTTGAATTTTAGGGTGGTGCTCTCTCAAAATAGCCGGCGCCACATGCTTTGTGCAAAAGTTGACCGTCCTTATCCAGCCGAGGCCCATAATTTTGTTGTAAAGAGATTCCCCAGAGGGGACGATCCCCCAAAATTTCACTTCGTCGATGGGATGGACGACAGTAAAGGAATACTGGCCTTCTAAAATTTTTTGTATAGTAGCGCTGGCGGCGGCGTGGCCTCCTCCGCCATGGCTAGAGAGGATTAAAATTTTTTTTTCAGGGGCTTTGCTATTTTGGCTATAGAGGAAACTACTGCAGCAGACGAGGAGAAGAAATATTGTACGCAATTTGGGCCTCATAGTAATAAAAACATACTCATAAACATTTTTGAAAATCCTATCAAGCAATTTTTAATGTAAAAAATTTTTTTAAGATTGATTTTTTTAATTTATAAGTGTATAATAATTATTAAATTACATAAATAATTTTTAATTATAATGATTTATCCTCATTCAGTTGTATATAACGGCCACCCGTTCGGATTCGAATTTGTTGAAATGAGAGAAGAACCTTCATTTCTTGGAAAAACGGTCGAATGGATCAGGGAAGATGATCGGCATATCATTGCAAAGATCTGCGTGTATGCCCTTGCCTTTTTTGCGACCTTGCTGCTTGCAATAAGCATTATTGGGATCCCTGTGATCTATTTAGGGGCTTTGGAATTTATTAAACAGCAGGAAGAAGATAGGGTTCAAGGAATTAGGGACGAAATTTTACAATTCCAAGGCCGGATTATTGAAGCGTTGGGCGGCGAAGATAGCTTTGAGGAGATACAGTCCCTTGACCTCAATGGAAGGATAGGGGGCACTGATTATGTCGATTTCCTTGATGAGGACATACTTACCTTCCCAATTATGAAGGGCTCGGACCGCTATGTGCGCGATTTTGCCGCACTTAAACTGAAAAATAAAGCGTCAAACGAAGTTACCATCCTGGTCATCCAGCAAAAGTACGCCGATGCTGCCGATTGGGTTGTCCCTCAAGGAAACATCTTCGATTCTGAAGACTTGACTGAAGACCATCTGCAAATCATCCATGAGATCGTAAGCGGCACCCACGCGACTTATGAGATCTCAAGGTGAGCTAAGAGCTCTTTCGCAACATCAGCCTCTGTCCTTGTATAGATCGGAGCAGATGGTTCTATTTTGTGCTTATTCCCAAATTTTTTATCGATCAGGGTCTTGAGACGGAGGATATCATAGGGAGGGGCGAACTCCATGACATCGTCAAGGACATACTTTCCAGCTCTATCATAAAAATACTCTTCCACGGATGTCCATGTCGAGGCGATGGTCGGAACGCCCATCCTGATCGACTCTAAATAGGTATAGCCTGGAAGTTCAGAAAAAGACGGGTGGATGTGCAGGCCGGCATTTTCTATTGCCTCTTTCAAAATCTTTTCGGACAGTTTTTTGCCATCTGGCATTTGAATGATCCTTAAATTCCCTATTATAGCCGAAGAAAGAGTTTGACTGATCAGCACCGTTGGCCCTTTCCTCCATTCCAAAATGGCCTCAATCGTGCTTTTGGTATAGAAGTGCTGCGACTTAGCGGGGACGGTCGCAATGAGGACTAGTGGGGCTGGATGTTCATAGCTCGCAAGGATTGTGGCAAGTTGGTTCTTCTTTGCTTCAAGCCTCCCAATTTGAAGG
>JASHWM010000095.1 GCA_030044075.1 Candidatus Rhabdochlamydia sp.
GACAACAACCCCATAGCAATTCTTCCTTTCCTCATTTGTCAGGGTAAAAAATGGGCTGTCCCCTGTAAAAGAAACTCCCGAAGTGAGCTCCATTTCATCTGGCGTTTCAAATCCATCTTCTACGATCTCAGGATAGGGCCTTGAGATAAAGGCATACAAAAACATGATGGAGCTAAACGCGATCATGAGCACGCCTAAAAACTGCAGCCTTGGGGCTAGGAGTTTTTCCACAATATTATGACGACGGGAACTCTTGTTTGTCTTCATGTGCCAGTCCTTTAGAAAAAGGTCCATTTAATAATACTCTTCTTGGCTTGCTGCCCTCTTGAGGTCCAATGACCCCCTTTGCTTCCAGCTCATCGATCAGGCTGGCCGCCCTTGCGTAGCCGATCTTCAATTTTCTTTGTAAAAAAGTTGTTGAGGCATTTTGTGTTTCAACGACAATGGCCTGAGCTTGCTGAAATAAGCTGTCCCTGGGTCCGTCCTCAGTCGATTCCTGAAGGAAATCAGGCTGCATCGTGTCAAAAGAGGGGATTAAATAATTGGTCTTTGCCTGGTCGCATATGAAGTTGACAACCTTGTTAATGTCGTCATCGCTAATATAGGCGCCTTGGGCGCGGATCAGATGGGAGCTGCCGGGCGGTAAAAAGAGCATGTCGCCGTTTCCAAGAAGACTTTCTGCGCCATTCTCATCGATGATAATCTGGGAGTTGATCCGGCTGGCAACTTTAAAGGCGATCCTTGTAGGAAAGTTTGCTTTGATAAGGCCTGTGATCACCTCGCGGGACGGCCTCTGCGTTGCAAGGATGAGGTGGATCCCGACAGCTCTGGCCATCTGGGCTATTCTAGCAATTGGCGTTTCAAGATCGGAACTTGATGCCATCATAAGGTCGGCGAA
The DNA here is from genome assembly GCA_030044075.1 of Candidatus Rhabdochlamydia sp. Classification (GTDB taxonomy): domain Bacteria; phylum Chlamydiota; class Chlamydiia; order Chlamydiales; family Rhabdochlamydiaceae; genus JABEVM01. The sequence continues at coordinate 899 of JASHWM010000095.1, forward strand.
CTCATCGATGATCGCTACGATCGCGTACATCCGATCGGGTATCTGAATGCTAAGGGACTCTTCAAATTCTTTTTGGACTGCGCGGTTGTTGAAAGCTGCAATGTTGCGCATCCCTAGCTGCTTAAGGATCTCATAGCGATTTTGCATCTCTTTGACAAGCCAGTTCAAAGCAGCATAAGCCCCATGGGCTTCTGTGATCACCGGGGCGATCATGTGGGGGAGGTTTGTATAAGAGGTCAGTTCGACTTTTTTGGGGTCCACCATTAGCAGTTTGATCTCATCGGGCCTTGCGTTCATCAAGATCGACATCACGACGGTATTGATGCAAACAGACTTCCCCGAACCGGTCGCACCTGCAATGATGCAGTGGGGCATCTTGGTCAGGTCGCTCATGACATTGTCGCCAGAGACCGTCTTGCCAAGCAAAACAGGGATATGGAACTTTCTTGGATTTTGCTGATAGGAGAGGAGCATTTCCTTAAAGCTGACCTCTTGCGGGCAAAGGGAAGGGACCTCAACACCTACTGCTGCTTTTCCTGGGATGGGAGCGATGATGCGAATGGTCTTTGCTTCCAGCTTCAGTGCGATGTCATTTTCCAGGGCCTTGATCTTTTGTACTTTTACTCCTACAGCAGGGTGAACCTCGAAAGAAGTGATCGTAGGCCCGCAGTTGATCTCGCCTACCTTGGCCTCTATGCCGAAACTGAGAAGGGTTTCTTCAAGGATCTCCGCTTGTTTGCGAAGGTCTTTTTTTAGGGAGGGCTGGTCAACTTTTTTTGGATTGGTGAGCAAAGAAGGGGGAGGAAGATGATAGCCTGTATAGTCTCCGTTGTACACTCTTTGCGCGCTGATTGCTTTTTCTTTTTTCGAAGGGGGCGTAGGATCTTTTGGAGCTGGCTCTTTGCTCTTTGGTTCGGAGAACGTGCGGATCTTAAGCGTTTCTTTTCCCCCTTCGTACAAAGGAGGAAGGGCTGTCAGGGATTTTTCAATCTCGGGGATCGTTTTTTTCTCAAGGATTTCTGCAAAGAGCGGCCTTGTTTCCTGCTTTTCTTTTGCTTCGAGGAGGAGCTTGTACAAAACTGCCGGCAACTTGGCTAATTTGCTTCCAGCCAGCTTTAATAGAGGAACGACATCGGTCCTTGTAAGGAGAAGGAAAGAGACTGCTCCTGTGATGGAAAAGGTGATGACAATGCCGACTTCATGGAGCATTTGTTGCAGGTTAAATGTCGGGAGGTCGCGGTAGAGGAAATAGAAGGGGACCCCTCCAAGATTGTACCGAGTGTACAGATGGGGATAGGGGATCGGGAATATGACCGATTGGGAAAATACGCGGCTCCTTAGGAAATAGGGAAGGGGGCATGATTCAGCAAACACATTAAGGAGGATCGAAAATGAGATGAGGAAGACAGAAAAGTAAAACGTCTTGAACTTAATATCAGAGACAGACTGATTGCAAAGCATCCGCCATCCTATCCAAGAGAGGAACCCCAGAATAAGAAAGCTCGACAGGCCAAAAAGATATTCGCAGCTAAGGGCGATCATATAGCCGACAGGGCCAAGAAGGTTTTTTGCAGAGTCGCCGTATTGAAAACTCAGCAGGCTGAGAAAGGCAAGGAGGTTCCCTGCAAGGATAAAAAGTCCTTTTGCTTCAGTGTGTCTGATCTTTGTCGTTTGATTGTCGTTCTTTGTTGTAGCCATAATAGTTCCATCGCATCAAATTTCTGCTTTCAAAAAATGAAAAAAGTGATAGCAGACATGATGCCTATAAAACTACTGTTATTCGTATAAAGGGAATTTTTTGCAAGAAAGGAACTGGGGCGATCGACGGGATTCGAACCCGCGACATTTGGAACCACAATCCAACGCTCTAACCAACTGAGCTACGATCGCCACAAATAGGAAGGCCTGCATTTTGTAATTTCTATATGGTTTTTGTCAATATCTTCGGTTTTTTTCTCTCTGAAAGGGCAGATTAAAATTTGAATTGATATTAAATTTTAATTTGTTATGGTTGAGGAATTCGAAAACATGCAAATCCGATATTTGGTGGGATTAGAGGTTTACAAGTACTAACTTCAGGAAATTCAAGGACGATTTTATGAAAATGAAACAAATTGTTTGCGCGACCTTGCTTATGGGAGCGAATATTGCTTTTGGAGCAAATGGTGCCACTACTGCCGGCCAAAAAGGCGGGAGCCAAAATGGCAGTGGTCAAAATACTGGGGATTTTTTGGGGGACAAGCTCGCCCCTTATAACAATCCAAACCGTTTTATTGTTGACCTCTCTTTTATTTACTGGCAGGCATATGCAGATAATTTGGAGTACGGCCTTGCAAGAGACGGCCAAGTTGGGGAAAAGGAAATCACTATTAGCGAAGTATTTGACTATGGCGGAGCGAGTTTCTCAGAGTTCAACAAAGACCAAAAAATGCAGTTCCATTGGGACCCTGGGTTCAAAGCTGGTATTGGGGTTATTTTTGGAGAAAAAGATGAATGGGACTTGTTCTTAAATTGGACTTGGCTGAAAACCATCGCCAAAGGTTCATTTAGTAATCCGGTTTTTTCTGACGAAGACGTGTTCTCATTCGAAGATGGGCTAGAAAATCCTACAATCAGCAACAATATTGTTCCCAGCTGGTCACCAGTAGCACTAGGCGGGCCCGCTAAAGTTGCAAAATCTCATTGGAGGCTTCTCTATAATACCCTCGACTTGGAACTAGGGAGAAATTTCTTCCTCCTTAACAATGTGACCATGAGGCCGCATATTGGTTTAAGGGCAGCGTCGCTCCACCAGCACATCAATTCAACGTATGATGCGGAATTGAATTTTTTTAATTGGTCTGTTCATAGAGTGCCTACTGACCACATCCAGAGCTTTTCTCCCTATTCAAAATTTAAAGGGAAGAACGAGTTCAACGGTCTTGGGTTAAGAGGTGGGTTTGATGTCAATTGGAACTTTTACGATCAGTTTGCCATTTATGGAAAACTGTCCACATCTGCTCTTTGGGGAAGATTTTCTGTTTATGAAAATTTCAAGTCGAGCGATTCCATTGTTGCTACAGGACTCATGGCTCCTGAGATCCCATTCCCGATCAATTTTAACTTGACGGACACCTTTGATGAAACAATCCTGGACAACTTCCATGCCATTCGAATGAACTTCCAATGCGCTCTTGGATTCACATGGCATACTGATTTCAATGATGACCGGCAGCACCTTTATATCTCGCTTGGTTATGAGTTCAATGAATGGTTCAACCAGAACCAGCTTAGGGACCTATTCCTTGACCCTCCAGCCAATTTGCTATTGCCACCAGATGACCCTGATTTGGCGCTTGGTTTAGCGCTCAACAGCTTTAACAAATTTGGCCGGTTTAATTATACCACGAAACGTCAAGGTGATATTGGACTGCAAGGTCTGACTTTTGATGTGCGGTTTGATTTCTAATTCATTTGTTCCTCATTCAAATGAAAAAATGCCTGCAGCAATGCAGGCATTTTTTTTTCTATATGATTTTCCTTCTTCGATTGTGAAAGACAAGGACCGCAATAAAAAATAGCATTGTCAAAATCGCAACTAAGACAGGGAAGGGAAAATACTCTACACGCAAATACCGATCGAAAAAAGGAGGGGTGCGGTAGAGCAGCTCAAGCCAGAGATTTGTGAACCAGCTGTTCAACAGATGAATTTTTGTAGACAGGTAGGGAACCGGAAAAGATAACACACCCGCCCATAGCAGCACATAAGAGATCGACACAAAAACAGGGACAAACAAATTCGATACCAAGGAAATAAGCGGAAACTTTTGAAAAACAAACAACAGGACCGGCAGTGCAAATACGTGGACAGATAGGGTTAATAAGGTTGCCTGTTGAAAAAAATGCCTCACAAGGAGGAGGTGCTTTTGCCAGTTGCTCAATGATAGGAAGCTGTCCTTTTGCAGTGAGTCCCTGGCAAGGAAATCCCTTGCAATAGGATAGAAGGACAAAATGGCAAAAGTACAAATGAATGAGAGTTGGAATCCAAGGTCGCAGATGATCACTGGATTGAATGATAGCTCGATCAGCAATGCTGCTCCCAGGATGTTGAGGGCGGATGCCCGCCTATGAACAAGGATCGCTATGAAATATAGGGAAATTGTGATCCAGGCCCTTAGCACAGATGGGGAAGGGCCTATTAAGAACGCATAAGAGCTGATGACAAGCAATAGCAGAACTAAGGAAACTTTTCTTGAGAACAGCCAGCCAAGTGCTGTTTGCAAGAAAGCGGCAAGGAGTGCGAAGTGAAACCCGGAGATGGCCAGGATATGCTGCAGTCCCATCTTCTGGAAGAAGAATGTCATCCTCCGGTCCTCAATATCTCCGATGAGCAAGGCTTGCAGCAAAGACCTGCTCTCTTTACTGGGGACTTTTTCAAGGAGCATCTTTTTGATGAACTGTTTGGCGCTGTAGCGGATTGCAGAGAAGGAAAAGCTGCCCGGGACGGGCTTTGCTTTTTTGATTTTTAATTGATGTTTCGAAGAAGAGTTTTTTACAAGGTCCCCTTCGATCAAATAGTCACGGTCAGCCCGCAGAAAGGGATCGCTTTTTTTCATAGAAAAAGAGCAAGGGATGTTCATTCCTTGTTTCTCTTTTGGGTCATCGATTTGCAACGTGCCTTTATAGAGGAAGTAATTTTTTTGGAAGAAGGTGGTCTTATCTTGCAGAGAAGAAATTTTGAAGGTTCCCTTGACAGGGGCTTTATCACGATCTCCAATAATGTCTTCGGCCCTTTGAGTAAAGAGCGCAAAGAGTAAAAAAAGAAAGTAGCTGAGAAATTGCAAGGATGATCGTATTTTGACTGGATAAAAAAGAAGGAGGAAAGGGAGCAAAAAAACAATCGATGGCCTGATTGCAATAGAGGATCCTAAAAAAGCAGAGCAGCCTAGATAAAAAAGAGGGTGCTGCTGCCAAAATGAGGCAAAAAGGGATGAAACTTTCTGGTGAAAGCCAAGGCCTTTTTGCCAAAGCATTTATTGCGGGGGATTGTCTTTTTTCGGAAGGTCTCCTTCAAGCGACCGGTAAATGAGACGTACGCCCCTTTCCCCAGTAAAATAGATCACAATCCATTCTAGAAAGACGATGGCCTTGTTTCGGAACCCGATCAAATAAAGGATGTGGATGAAGCTCCATGTCGCCCACGCCAAAAAGCCTGCAAAGTTCAGCTTTCCAATCATGGCGACTGCTTCTCCTTTTCCAATTGTTGCCATGCACCCCTTGTCAAAGTAGGAAAAAGGAGGGCGTTTTTCTTTTCCATGTCCTTTAAGGATGATTTTTGCGACATAGGCCCCTTGCTGGATGGCTGTAGGGGCTATGCCGGGAAGAAGGTTCCCCTCCTTGTTTTTGGCTTGTGACGCATCCCCGATCACAAAAATATTGGGCTCTCCTGGAATTGACATATCTGGTTCAACGATCACCCTCCCTTGCCTGTCGAGGGGAACGTCGAGCGTTTTCAAAAGGCTCGACGCCTGGTTGCCAGCTGCCCAGATCACATTATTGGAGCGGATGAACATATCTTCGACTTGAACGCCTTCCTCATGGATGTCGGTCACTTTTTTTCCGGTAAGGACGGTCACTCCAAGCTTTTCGAGGTCTTCTTTTGCCCTGATCCGTAGTTTTTCAGGATAGACGGGGAGGACATAGGGGAGGGCTTCTACCAGATAGATCTTTGATTTTTCCGGTCTGATGTTTTTAAAATTTTTAAAGAGGGTCTTTCGGGAGATTTCAGCGATAGCTCCAGCCATTTCTACTCCAGTCGGCCCGCCTCCGATGACGACGAAGTTCAAATATTTTTCCTCGACCCCTTCTACCGAATTCATTCTTTCGGCCTTTTCAAAGGAAATCAAAATCTGCTCCCTGATCCGCAGCGCATCGCTGATAGTTTTAAGACCTGGAGCATGGGCCTCCCACCTTTCATTTCCAAAATAAGAATGCCTTGCCCCTGTAGCGACAATCAGATATTCAAAGGAGACTGCATCCCCGTTCCCAAGAAGAACCTTTTTGTTTTTTTTATCGATCCCCACAACTTCGCCCATGATCACGCTTGTATTTTTCTGCTTGCGCAAGATCTCCCGGATGGGGAGGGCGATGTCCCTTGGTGAAATGGAGGCGCTGGCGACCTGGTAGAGCAAGGGTTGGAACAGATGATGGTTGGTCCTGTCTATGACAAGGACATCCAGAGGAGAATTTTTCAATTTTTTTGCAGCTGTGAGGCCTCCAAATCCCCCCCCGATAATGACGACTTTTGCTTGCATTGCCCTTTTCCCTTGAGTTTGGTTATTAGGGGCCATTATAGCAGTTTGTGATTTAGTTTTAGAACTTTTTTAGCGATTGATTTTTTCTTTTAAAAAACAGAGTTCGTGGCTTAAAATTGCTAAGAAATCTACAAAGAAAGTCTTGAAGATGTACTCTGTACAAGATTTTTTCGATAAACACGGAAAAGGGCTGGACCTTGAGATCCTCTCGGGCCACTTGGGGATGAATCGCCCCATAAAGGTCCCCGAAGTTCAACGGCCTGGGCTTAGCCTTACTGGATATTTACGCCATTTCGCTTCCAAGAGGATCCTCATTTTCGGCAAACTGGAAATTCTATTTTTGCGCGATATGCCGACCAGCACAAGGGTCGAGCGCCTAAAAGGGATCCTGACAAAAGAAACGCCGGCTGTCATCGTGTCCAGGAGATACCGCCCCCCCAAAGAACTTGTCATGTGCTGCGAACAAGAGAAAATCCCTCTCTTGCGGGCTTCAATCCCCACGATGGACCTTGTGATCAAGATGACCTTTTTGCTCAGCGAAGAGTTTTCACCAAGCATCACTTGCCATGGCACCCTTGTGGAAGCATTTGGGGTTGGCATGATGATCCAAGGGGATTCTTCTGTTGGGAAGAGCGAGGCCGCACTTGGATTGATCGAAAGGGGGCATCGGCTGATTTCAGATGACATCGTAAGAATTAAATTGAGGGAGGGCTCTTATCTAGAGGGGACAGGGCCTGAGCTGACAAGGCACCTCATGGAGATCCGAGGAATAGGCATCATCAATGTGGCCCATCTTTATGGGGCAGTGTGCATCCGCGATAAAAAAAACCTCGACCTTGTCGTCAAGCTTGAAGAGTGGGACGACCGCCATTTCTACGATCGGATCGGCCTAGATGAGAAGTTTTGTAATATTTTAGGGATCAATATTCCTTTTCACCTTCTTCCATTAAAGCCCGGCAGGGATGTCGTTTTGCTTTTGGAAACAATTGCACTGAACCATCGACTCAAGGACATGGGATATAATTCGGCGAAAGAATTTAATGCAAAATTGCTTGACACTATTGCTAAAAGACAGAACCAAGGAAAAAAACCTCGTGAAAATCACAAAAAAAGTAAGAATTAAAAATGATTTGGGTTTGCATGCAAGACCTGCTACTGTGATTGTGAAATTGTTGCAATCAAAAAAATGTGCCGTTACTTTTACATATGGAAAAGAAACTATCAATGCGCGTAGTATCATGAGTGTGTTGATGCTTGCTGCAAGACGCAATACTTTGATCACGATTACAGCAGAAGGAGAGGATGCAGAACAGACTCTGCAGCAACTAGAAGAGGCTTTTTCGAATAAATTTGGAGAATGATCGATTGGATGAAGAGATTCGGCTGCAAGGAGCGCCACTAAGTAAAGGGATCGCGATCGGGGTTCCTTTTTTTCTGCATGCACCCATCATTGAGGAAAATATTCCAGAGTTCTCTATTGCTGTTTCAGAAATCGATAATGAGATCGACCGCTATAGAAGGGCGCTATTTTCAAGCCGGAAAGATTTAGAAGAGCTGCAGAACAACTTAGTCAAGGAAGGCTCTTCCGAGGCAGTTGGCATTATCGACACCCATATCCAAATGCTCGATGATCCAATGATGACTGTTCATATGGAAGAGAGGATCAGGCAGACCCATCAAAACACAGAAGCCGTCTTCCATTCTGTGATCCGGGATTATCAAAAAAGATTTTCCAAACATACTGATGCAGTTTTCCAAGAAAGGCTCACTGATGTGATGGACCTGTCAAAAAGGATTTTGAACCACTTAAACCATGTCAAAAAGACACCGATCCAAGATATTCCTCCCAATTCTATCGTTTTTGCAAAAGAGATCGTTCCTTCTGATACGGCTGCTGCGCAAGCTTCCAGGGTCATGGCGATCGTCACCCAAATTGGAGGGGGGACGTCCCATGCAGCATTGATTGCCAGGGCAAAGGGGATCCCTTTTGTTGCAAGCATCGATGTCAAACTTATTCAGGACATAAAAGGAAAATGCATCATTGTCGATGGGGTTAGCGGCGATGTGATCATCAATCCAACTCCTGAGACCCTTGCTAAATACCGCAAGCTCAAGAGCAGGCTCCAGGCGAAAGAAAAATTACTCCAAAAGAACTCCAATTTTTGTGCGAAAACAATCGATGGCTATAGTGTCCAGGTCATGGCAAATGTCGGGAGCATGCATGACCTTGATCTTTTGGACAAGCACAAAGCAAGCGGCATCGGCCTTGTCAGAACAGAGTATTTCTTTTTACAGGACAGCCATTTTCTTCTATCTGAAAAAGAGCAATGCGCAAGCTACGAAAAGTGCATTGAAAAAGCTGCCGGCCTGCCAGTAATTATACGGGTGTTTGACTTCGGGGGAGATAAATTTCCTGATCTGTTTTTTTCAAAAGAGAAAGAGGCAAATCCTTTTCTGGGATGTCGCGGGATCCGCTTTTTGCTGAAGAACAAAGAGATTTTAAAGATCCAGCTCCGAGCGATCCTACGAGCTTCAGTAAAAGGCGATGTGCGCATTTTGCTTCCTTTGGTTGCCGATATCACGGAGATCAGGGAAATAAAAAAAGTTCTTGGGGAAGTGACAAAGGAACTTTCTCTGCAAAACGAACCCTATAAACTTGTTCCGATGGGCTGCATGGTAGAGGTCCCTTCAGCTGCCATGATGGCGGACATCCTGGCAAAAGAGGTCGATTTTTTCTCGATCGGGACCAACGACCTGATGCAGTATACCCTTGCAATAGACCGTTCCAACCCGTCCATTGAATATCTTCATTCCCCGATCCATCCAAGCCTCTTGCGGATGATCAAGATGCTCATCGTCGAAGCAAAGTTTCAGAACAAGCCTGTTTCCATCTGCGGGGAGATCGCGTCCAACCCTCTTTTTGTCCCCTTGCTCCTCGGCCTTGGGATCCGGTGTTTTTCCTGCCCGCCTAGGTATATCTCCGTTGTGAAGCAGATGATTCGAAAATGCTATGTCATCGAAGCGTACCAAGCCGCCCAGGATGCCCTTGCGTTTGGGACGAGTGAGGAGATCTATGGCTTCCTTAAAGAGAAGTACGCAAGGATCGTCCCTGATGAGTTTTAGGGCGCTTTTAATCCATTGATAATAAGAATCTTATATTTCTACCTTTTTAACGCGTTCACTGTTAGTTGTTTGAATTAAATAGCAGTTATTTTCTTATTGTTTAATTTAAATATTTTATGTATAATTAATGCAATTATTTTAAAATTTAGCTTATTATGAATTCTATAACTTTATTGCCTTCCCAAAGATCCGTTTCTTTCCAGTCAGGCGAGCTTGGTGAATTTGATAT
>JASHWM010000096.1 GCA_030044075.1 Candidatus Rhabdochlamydia sp.
ACTCAGGAGATCCGTGTAGACCTTGTCGCAGAAAACTATCCGACCCTCCCGTCAGGAAACCTTATGGCTTTGGAGTTTTCCACTGCGGGTGAAGACACTTGCGTCTTTACCAGAAAGGTCGGGGAGCCTCACCAGGTCACGATCGAAATGAGTACAAAAGAGCTTTGCGAGATCCCCCGTCTCTTTCTTTTTTCGAAGTCGCACATCGGCCATTCTCTTGTAAAAGAGATTTGCAACAAAGGAACAAGCGCTCATTATCTATCTTTACTTGAACTTCTGAATAAAATGGACTTTCCATGCTAAGCTACGTCATCGATGACAGAAGAAAAGTCATTGTCCCTGGGAACCTTCAGACAACCCTTGACTATTCGGCGAGGCATTTGCTCGACTCTGCAAAAGAGGCCATCAAAGAAAAAAGCGCCTTCTATATCGCCCTTTCAGGAGGGAGCACTCCCAAAGCAATCTATGAGAGGCTCGCATCAAAACAGGATGCTCTAGACTGGTCCAAGGTGTTTATTTTCTGGAGCGATGAGAGGAGCGTTGGTCCGACGCATCCGGACAGCAATTATGCAATGGCGATGAAGGCCGGCATCGGCTCCCTTCCCATTCCTCCGGGGCAGATCTTCCGCATGGCCGCGGAAGAAAATATCGAAGAAAGCGCAAAAGAATATGAGCAAATCATCAAAGACACTCTCAAAGACCGCCCTTTCGACTACATTATGCTGGGAATGGGAGAAGATGGGCACACAGCATCCCTATTTCCCAATACAAAAGGCCTTGAAGAGACAGATCGCCTTATCATCCCCAACTTCATCCCTCAGAAAAGCACTTGGCGGATGACGATGACATTCCCTTGCATCAACGCAAGCCGCCAGGCCGTATTTTATGTGCTTGGAGCCAATAAAAAAGAGATGCTCGAGCAGGTCATGGTCAAAACCAAAGACACTTTCCCCTGTCAATATGTCGGAACAAAGCAGCACCCTTCGCTTTGGATTGCTGATGAGGAAGCTGCCTCGTGGATCAATGCGAAGGCGATTTCCTAGACCTAAGAGAATAGTAGATCGACCCGCCCAAGATGAGCACGATGATCATAAAGCTGACATGCATCGATAGCGGATAAAGCCCGGAAAGGAGCATCTTGCATCCGAGGAATAACAACACAAGGGCAAGGCCGACGTTCAAATACTTCAGCTTGCCGAGCAAATCGACCACAACGAAATATAGGGCCCTGAGCCCAAGCAGTGCAAAAATGTTGGACGTATAAATAATGAAAGGGTCTGTAGTAATGACGAAGATGGCCGGGATCGAGTCCATCGCAGCAACGAAATCTGCGCCCTCAACAAGGACAAGGGACAGGAAAAGCGGGGTCATATAAAGCCTTCTTCTCTTGACCACAAAAAAACGTTCTTTCTCCAAACCTGTTATCGGGATAATTTTCTTTAAACATCTTGCGATGATGCTTCTTTCAGGGTTATAGATTTTCTTTTTCCGCAGCAGCTGAAAGGCCAAGAAAAAGAGGAAAAGCCCAAAAAAGTAAAGGAGCCAGGAGAAGCGGGCAACAAAATAGACACCTACAAAAATGAAGGCAAGCCGTATCAGGACGGCCCCTAAAACGCCGTAGAACAATACTCTGTGCTGGTATTTTTCAGGGATATTGAAATATGAAAAAATGACCGCAAAAATAAAGATGTTGTCGATGCTCAGGCATTTTTCGATCACATACCCAGTGAAAAACTGCAATGCGGCCACATGTCCTTTGCTCAAGTAGACAAATACATTAAAGACAAGGGCGAGGCCGATCCAAAAAAAACTCCATAAATAGGCCTCTTTTCCTTTGACGGCATGGCTCTTGCGATGATACACGCTCAGGTCGATCACCAAGGCAAGGACAACAATACAAATAAAAATGAGCCAAAGCATAGGGCCTTCTTCTTTCTTTGAAAAAAATCTAAGAAGATTTGTTTGTCAAGGTTTTAGACGCAATTGTCCAAGATCTTTTCGTCAGGGAGTGGTCTTCTTGAGAGAAAAAAGGATCGAGCTTGCCAATATCAGCACCACAATGCCAAAACTCTCCAGTATGGAAATAGGATAGAAGGTTGACACGATCATCTTAATACCGAGGAAGACCAAAACTAGGGCAAGGCCCAAGTTGATATACTTCAACTTCATTAGCACGTCGACAACAACAAAATACAGGGCCCTGAGTCCAAGGAGCGCAAAAATATTTGAGGTGTAAATAAGGAAAGGGTCTGTCGTAATGGCTAAAATTGCCGGGACAGAGTCTATCGCTGCAATAAAATCTGTCGCTTCAGATAGCACAAGGGCAAGAAAAAGAGGCGTCATGTAGATCTTCTTATCTTTGGTAACAAAAAAACGGTCATCTTCGATCTCGTTTGTCACCGGGAGTATTTTTTTTAACAGCCTTGTTAAAATACTTTTTTCAGGCTCGTAAATTTTTCGTTTCTTGAGCATTTGAAATGCTAAATAGATCAAAAAGAATCCAAAAAGATAGAAGAGCCATGAAAATTTTGTGACAAAATAGACCCCGACAAAAATAAAGGCCATCCGGATGAAGAAAGCGCCAAGCACACCATAAAACAAAACCCTATGCTGGTATTTGGGCGGTATATTGAAATAGGAGAAAATGACCGCAAAGATAAAGATGTTATCGATACTCAAGCATTTTTCGACAAGATATCCCAAGAAAAACTGAACAGCCGCCTCGCTCCCATCGCGAAAATAGACAAAAACATTAAAGACGAGCGCCAAGACAATCCAAAAAGCACTGAGCAAATAAGCTTCTTTCCCTTTGATCACCCGGCCTCCAGAATGAAAGACGTACAGGTCGACAAAGAGGGAAACAAAAACAAGAGAGATGAAAATAAACCAAAGCATGGGGTTTTCTTCCTTGATAGAAAAAAAAACCAAGCGGATTTGTTTGTCAAGGTTTTAGAGTTTTATGAGCGAAGGGTCCTTTGCGAGCACATTTTTTTCACCCTCTGTCGCTGCAACGAGGATCGCACAGCAGCTGTCGCTGAACACGTTGACAGTCGTGCGGCACATGTCAAGGAGCCTGTCGACAGCAATAAAAAGACCGATCCCTTCAATGGGAAGGCCCATTGCATTGAGGATTGCAATGATCGCTACGAGGCTGGCGGACGGGATCCCGGCAACTCCTATAGAGGTAATAAGCGAAAGGAGGACGATCAGGAACTGGCTTGTAAATGAAAGGTCGATACCATACGCCTGGGCGATAAACATCGCGGCCACACATTCATAAAGGGCGGAACCGGACATATTGACAGAAGTTCCAAGAGGGATGACAAGGCTGCACACCTGGTTGGACACCCCTGCCTTTTTTTCGACGCACTCGACAGTGATGGGCAGTGTTGCGGAGGACGAGCTTGTCGAAAAAGCTGTGATCAGTGCAGGCCCCATCGCCTTAAAGTGCCACAAAGGGTTCACCTTCGCAATCAGCTTAAGCATGAGGGGAAGAGCAACGAACATGAACGTCGCAAGGCCAAGCAAAACAGCGAGTGTAAATAATCCGAGGGAGAACATCGACTTTAGGCCCGTTTCTGAAAACACCTTTGCAACAAGAAAAAACACTCCGATCGGCAAGAACTTCATCAGCAGATGGGTAAACTCGATCATTGCCTTGAAGAGGGAATAGAAAAAATGATACAGGTGGGAGCTTTCCTGGATCTTTGAGATGCAGTATCCAAAGATCAAGCTAAAGAAAATGAGCGAGAGCATTTTTCCTTTTGCGAGGGCATCAAAAATATTTGGGGGGATGATCTCGAGGAAAAAGGTTTGCACGCGGCTGGCGTCCTGTTCCAGTATTTGCCTTTGCAGGTCCATCGATGCAGACTGGGACTGTATCTGCTCTTGGCTGATCGCATGGCCAGGCCCCAGAAGGTTCACGAACATAAGCCCGATCAGGATGGCAAGGAGGCTTGTTGATAGATAAAAGACAAAGGCCTTCGTCCCAGTGCGCTTAAAATTCCCTTCGGCAGCCATCTTGCTTATCCCGGAAATGATGGAAGCAGTCACTAAAGGGACCACGACAAGCATCAAGGCATTGATGAAGATCTTTCCGCAGAGGTTATAGATCGGAAAAAGGTCTATGCCGAGTACCGTCGTCCCCTTTGGAGTAAAATTTCCTACCAGGATCCCAAGAATAATTGCGATAAAGACTTTCCAAGGCCGTTGTTTTCTCATAATTTCTCGAAAAAATAGAATTTTTTTTTTAATGATAAGGGGTGTTTTTATCACTAAAAAAATATAAACTCAAGGAGTTCTTTTATTGAAAATGCTGAAATAAGCCTTTGCATGCTCTTATGAGAAGCAGAAGCTTTACGACCCTAGTCCTGCAATAATGTTTTTTCGCATAAATTCCGATGCACCTACCCAATAACAAAAAAGGGCAGCAGGTATCCTCATATATTTTTTTTGAGAAGATTTTTCTTCAAAAGGCCCTAAATCTTGAGCAGCCTTTGTTATGATAAAACCGTGAGGCACCGACGGCTTCTGACTACAGAAATCGACCAGTCCTGGAATATCTCGCATTTGGAGGATTTGAGATTGATACTTGATTTCAAAAGGAATTGTTATATCCCCAATTTCTACAATCAAATCAACCTCCTTTTCTTTTTGATTACGCCAATACGTGAATCGGGCTTGCTCAGAACTACAATGTGACCAAAGGTGGGCTGTAACAGCTGTTTCAACGCATTGACTGAGGGCTCGTGCATCCTCAAGAATGGATTTGCCCTTCATAAGTACAGCCGGGGCAATAGCTGGATCTCCAAGGTATAGTTTGTTTTTCCCTCTTAAAACCTCTTTGCCATATCCAAATGGAGCAAGCTTAAAAATAAGATATGTGGATTCAAAAAGGTCGATAAAATGTTGAACAGTTTGTTTAGCGATCCCCAAATCTTTAGATATCGTATTTGTATCTAACATTCCTCCGTCATGCATGCAAAGAAATATAAACATTTGCTCAAGTTCAATGATTCTCCTTACCCCAAAAAGAGCAGTCATGTCCCTTTTAAGAACTTTTTCAATAATATCTTCCCTAAGAAGCTTTTGCGATTGTGTGATACTATCGACTAGCGCAGTTTGTGGAAATCCTCCTCGGATGAGATATTCGTGAAAATGGGCGATCAAAGGCAATACTGCTTCGGACATTCGATAATATTCATTAGAAGAGCAGCCAAACAAATCACTTATCGAAGAGATTGTGGGAATACTAGGCAATTTGATTTTTTTGATTTGCAGATATTCAAAAAAAGACAGTGTTGAGATGCGAAGGGTATGCCATCGCCCCACGCCTGATTCTTGATCTGTTTGCAATAAAGGAACAGCAGAACCTGTGAAAACGATTCTCTTAGTCTTAAAAAAATCTACCTGGTGTTTAATCCAAGTTCCTATGTTCTTTATAAATTGCGCTTCATCTAAGAATAAATATTCAGGACCTTCAGCTTTAGGTTCAAGCTCACGCCATGCCTCTAAAACTGCATCAAGACCGGCAAGCTTACATACTGGATGATCAAAAGTAGCATACAAGATATTCCCCGGAGGGACCTTGGAATCGATAAGCCTTTGAATCGCTTGAAGCAAAAGAGTTGTTTTTCCTACCTGTCGCGGGCCGGAAAGCATAATAGCTCTTTGAACTGGAGGAGTTTCTATCCAATAAGTCAATTCCTGAAATGCTCCGCGATGCCATTCTGGAAGGTCTGGGATCCTTTCTCCTTTCCACCATGGATTGAATTGAGAAAGAATAGCTATCAGTTCTTCTTTAGGAATTTTCATGAGATTTCTACCATCACCCCACTTGCCATAGAAGTAGGCTGCCTTTTCTAATTTTTCACTTCTACTTACCTTAAATGACCAAAACAAGTAAAGTATACTTGCCTTATTCTCTAATTTTAGAACAAGTATGGTTGGTTTTCAACCAAAAACGCAAATCATTAAAAATAAATTTGTTAGAGAAATTTGGATGCTAATCAAACACGGTTTTTGAGTACTACCTAAGAACTTAGCAGGTAAATATAGGTGCAATTTCTGTCTGTTGCAAAAGTTTATTCTGCTCCAAGCAACAACTTCAAGACGCCCATGTCGACAAGCATGGCCTTGATAAACCGCCTGTCAAGGCGCCTCACATCCCTTCCATCGACGCGCTCTACTGTCTCCAAAGGAATGTCGAGTAATTTCCCTTCCATGGAGAGCTCATTGCCAAGCTCTTCTTTTCTTGCTTCATCGATCTCCTGCCTTTGGACCCATTCCATCCACCAGCCATAGACATCGGACTTGGAGAGTTTTGCAGTTCCAATCTCTTCTCTTAAGAGCTCAACAATATCAATTTCTGTATGGCGCTCAAAAAAGGATTGCTTCACACTTTCGATCAGGCGCGAGAATACGAACCTCATAAGAGGGGCTACTTCGGCAGCTGTATCGTTGTCCGCTCCAGCTTTGCGAAGGCCAAAATCCTTTCCATAAAGATTTCTGAACTGATTATACAGGTGCACATCC
>JASHWM010000097.1 GCA_030044075.1 Candidatus Rhabdochlamydia sp.
GTCCCTCGAGACGCGCTTTACGCAGCTTCTGTGGGGAGGCTGGATAGATTTTCTCGTCGCTCACACTCCTGCTATGAACCTAAATTTTGAAAGTTGCAAGTAAAAGCTCACTCTCAGTATAGTTCTTGCTTGAGTACGGAGTATAGCGCAGTTTGGCTAGCGCGGCTGCTTTGGGAGCAGTAGGTCGGGGGTTCGAATCCCTCTACTCCGATTTCTTTCCAAGTAATCTTCAAAAGAGACCTCCTCAGCAAACCCCATCAGATGGCCGTAGCTGACCACCTCTCCTCCAGCAGCGCAAAACCCTTGCAGTTTTCTTCTTCCCTGACCTGAAAGCATGCTGGAAAGGGAAATAATCGATTCCAGCTCATCCCACTCCTCCGTCAAAAGGGCCTCAGGAATGATCCTGTAAGGAACCTTCATCTGGTATAGGGTCGCAAACACCCTCTCAAGCTCCTCAAGTCCGTTCGAATCAAGCGCTTCATCACCAGGCAGGCAGAGAGCAACAGAAGGATTGATGAAAGGAAAATCTTTAGGAGGCTCGTCACCGATGTACCCCGAAAAACACTCTCCTTTTTGCCACTGCAAGCCAATAATAGGGAGCAATCCCCCTTGGACACCTAGTTGAAAATGGGAGAAGCGCTCTTTGGAAAAAAGCTGGGCCTGTCTTGAGAATGAAGTGTGGCCGGTAGCATCAAAAAGGCAAAACACCTGAAGGCTATCTGGTAGATATGACAGGAGGCGATGAAGGTATTCTGACAAAAGGGTCATTGAAAAAAGCTGCAGAACGTGCACTTCAGCCTGGTCAAAGTCCTTTTCACACCCGTAGATATCGGTATGCCAATCGGAAAAATTTTTTTGTTTTTGCTCGCACCACCCTATCCTATGAAAGAAGTAGAGGTCTCCTCGAAAAAAAATGGCGCCGAGCGTTTTTTGCGCGAACTCTTGCCATACTGTCTTGACAAATTGCTCGATCGCCAAGGTATAGCTCAAAAAGAGAGTGGGATCTGTAAAAGAAATTTTCTCACTCCCCATGCCAAAGTCAAATTCCCAGACGATCATTCCCCCGTTTTCTACAACTTCCCTGGCCTGATCGGTCTCTGAAGACCACACAAGCTCGCTTGAAGATCTGCAGTCAAGCGAGATCACGGACGCATGGAACCCCTCGCCCTTATGAAATGGCATCCCTCGGTCTTTGATCAGGGGAAGATAAGGTTCCTCTTCTAGATAAAACCGGTGCGCTTGGGAATAGAATTTCGGTTGTGTCATATTTTGTTAAATTTTAAGTAATAGATGCATCTTCCTTTGGAGCGCCACAGGCCGTCAAAAAAAGAGGCGCCGTAGTTTGGCCAATCATTGATATAAAAGGGGGATGGGAACCCAAAACACCAATCTTTTCTATTTGAAAGCTCAAGCAGGATCACTTCGCAGTAATCCTTGTCATCTGTTGCGATGACCATCGCGCTCCCTGGTTTGGCAGCTGTTTGCAAATCATCCAAGAATTTTTGCTGGATAAGCCTGTGCTTCGCATGTTTTGCTTTGGGCCATGGATCAGGGAAGTTGACATAGATCTCTGATAGGGAATTTTCAGCAGCGTAATACTTTGTAAAATCAAAGGCATCTCCATATACGACAAACAAGTTCCCAAGAGATTCATTTTTTGCCTTGGCCCAAATTTTTGCAGCTCTCTCAAAGCGTTTTTCAACAGCGATCCAATTTTTCTCTGGATGTCTTTTTGCTTTGTCCACGATCCATGCGCCATTCCCGCTGCAATACTCAACAACGACCTCATGGTTATTTTTAAACAGCAAGGAGAAATCCAATCTGCCAAAACTTTGATGATCTTGGTAGAACTTTGGGATAAAAAGGATGGAGTCCTGCAATACAGGCTGTCTGCTCTCCCATGAATATGCTGGTTTTAAATCTCTTGCTTTCATAGGCAGGACATGATAGCAAAACTTTACATTCCGATCTAGAAAACCATTTTTCTAAAAAACACCATTAGTTATCAATGACTTAAGTCAAGAAAAACCAAACTCCCCGCTTTAAATAAGGACTCTTCATCTAGAAGATCTTTTTTCGAACCTGACCATCAAAAAAATTCACAAAACAAAAAATCATTTGATTGAGGACTAGCTCTAAAATCGCAAACGACTATAATCGAATTTTTCCTAGTAAAAAAAAGGAACCTTTTCATGCAACGATTATTACTCCTAGGAGCTGTTTTTGTCTCTACATCGGCTCTGCAAGCAGAAATACATACCGATTCCAAAACAGCTCTTCAAGATAAAGAAAGCGCTTTTGACCTCCCTATTGATGCTGTCATCGCAAATGAAGCGATTGAAGACCTTGAAATGGAAAAAGAAGACGCTGTGGCAGCAGAGGTTGAAGAGAGCGAGAATTTAGACATCGATTCGCTGATCTTGGAAGCTGAGAACGCCTTAAAAGATGAAGGCATCGAAGAGCCTCCCCCTATTTCTTCATCCGATAAAAGGGTGATGATCCAATACGATGACGATGATGAGGCGGTCATCGCAGTAAAGAAAAACTCACCTAGCCCGGAAAGGATTGCAGTAGAAGATTCAAGTGGGTCTCCAAAAAAAAATGAGCCGGAATCTGTTGCGCGCATAGAGACAGTTGGAAAAAGGGTGCTGATCCAATACGATGAAGAGCAAGACGCAGCGATCGAAACAAGGCATCTTCCACAGATGGAAAAAAAAACCGAAGAGATTTTAGACCCCCTCTCTCCTGCTTTTACGCTCGAAGAAGTCGCTTTAGACTTTGCTGCTGAAAAAAAAGCCCTTTCACAAGATCCTTTTATTGAAATTACAATCGATGAGCCCTTTGTTATGGAGCCCTCCATAGATTTGCCAGATGCTGCAGCAGAATCGGTCAATTCCTCTTCGATTGAAATCAATAAAGGGGACCTCGAAAAAACAAGTCCTAACGAAATGTCATCCCTCCCATTCTTCCCTGAGCAATCCCCTATCCAGGAAGCGCCAGCAAGTGTTAATGAAACTCCCTTCATCCAAAGCAGACCTCAAATCCCTCAAGAACAGAGCGTTTTTTCTCCTCCAAGGGCGCAAATCAAGGAATCTGACCTTCCAAAACGCACAAGCCTCTCTTCGCTTTCTACAACCCAGCAGCAAGAAACCATCGCTCCCGTTTCACTTGAAAGCGACAAAAAATCAAAGATCAATATCCAGGAAGTATTTTCAGGCTCCCCGGTCGTCTACATGCTTCTTTTGCTCCTATCTGTCGCTACAATCGCCCTTTTCCTCTATAACTTCTTCTATTTACGTGTTTCTGAGCTTGTTCCCAAAAACAAAGTTCGCGAGCTCAAATCAAAGATTCAGCAACAGGAATACCTGGAAGCAAAGGCCCTTTGCCTGCACCAGGAATCCTTCTTTTTCAAAATGCTTGTTTCCGGACTTTCTTTAAAAGAACAACCTCTTCCAGACATTATTGAAGCGATGAAAAATGAAGGGAAAAAACATACTTCATCATTTTGGCAAAAACTTAGCCTGCTCAATGACATTGCGATTATCGCTCCTATGGTGGGCCTCCTGGGAACGGTCCTTGGAATGTTCTATGCATTTTATGATATCCAACAAAGCGCAAAGAACATCTCTTCATTATTTGACGGCCTCGGCATTTCTGTTGGCACGACAGTTGCAGGCCTTGGAGTTGCAATCCTTGCCATGATCCTGCATTCCATTTCCAAGTACCGGCTGATGAAAGTGCTTGTCTATGCAGATACCCAATCAGAGCAGATCGCTCACCTCATTAAAGGATCGACCCTCCAAAACCCATCTAATCCAGGGCTCATCGATGACTCTAATCCCCGATGAACAGCTGCAAACAAAGGCCAGCATCAACTTAGCGCCAATGGTAGATTTTCTATTCTTGGTGCTATGTATCTTTGTCGTGGTCGCCCTCACAAGGTCCAACTTGCTCAAAACTGAGGTCTCGCTTTCGCAATCCCCTAAAAACCAAGAAGATGCGCAATTAAAACCCCTATCTAACACCGAAACTATCCATTTAATTATTAATGACTTAGGTCAATACAAATGGCTCTCTGAGAGCGAAAGCGTCCTGATCCAAAACATCCAGCTGATCCAGGAAAAAATTCGAGAGGAGAAGGCCTTATCCCCTCAAAAAGAGAAAATCAAGATCTTGCTTCACATCGATAAACATGCTCCTTGGGACCCGATTGCACAGGCAATTGTTGCAATCCGAGAGGTCGGGGCCGAAGTCCATCCTGTTTACGAATCCCAGCTATGAGTTAAATTTTTTACTTTACACGCCTCTTC
>JASHWM010000098.1 GCA_030044075.1 Candidatus Rhabdochlamydia sp.
CTACGGTAGCCATACTTTTCCGCAAGCCAGGGCGACAGGGGAAGGCACATCCCCAGCATGAGAAGATAGCAGACCGAGAACCACTGGGAAAAGATCGGCTCGATCACAAGGGCCCCAACGATGACAGGGTCCGCAACGATCACACTGGAGGCCGAGGAGATGGCCAGCATTGTCGCAATGGTGATGTTGATGAGGACCAGCCAATGCTTCATGGTGTTCGCACTTGGATTTTTACTTCAACGGACAGACCAGGGAACAGATAAAGGTCTTCAGCTCTCTCTTCCGAGCTGATCGAGATCTTGACGGGGACGCGCTGCGCAACTTTCGTGTAGTTGCCCGTTGCATTGTCCTGCGGGATAAGGGAAAATTGCGATGCTGCCGCGCCAAGGACGGCAAAGACCTTTCCGTGGAATGTCCTACCTGAATAGGCGTCGACGTGGATCGCAACAGGATCGCCCACTTTTACATGCTCGATGTCGTTCTCATCGAGGTTGGCAAGCACCCAGACGTCTTTTAGGTCGTAGAGCGAAAAAACGGGAAGCCCCGGATTGACGACATCGCCGGAGAGGTGCCAACGCTTGGCGATGACGCCATCTCTTGGAGAGAAGATCAGGGTATGCTCAAGCTGCGCTAAGATCACGCCAAGGCGCGCCCTTGCCTGCTCCAATTTTGCTTTGGCGATCAGGAATTGCTTCTTTGCCATTTCAAAATCTTTTTGCGCATGGTCGAAATCTTGAGCCGAGATGACATGCTCGATGAAAGCTTTTTCTGCCCTGTAATAGTCATCGGCTACTTTTTTTAGGAAGATGTCCTGGAAGGCGACTTCCTGCTCGAGCGTTGCAATCTGCGCCTCGCTCTCAATTCTTTGCGAGATAAGGATGGTATCGTCGATCTGGCAGAGCAGCTGTCCTTTTTTCACGTAGTCGCCCTCATCGACGAAGAGAGTGGTGATCCTTCCCAAAATGTCGCTGCTGATGTTTACTGAAAAGCCGTCGATGATCGCATCGTTTGTCCTTACGTAGTAGTAGAGCTGATACCAAAGGACCCCTCCGATCACCGCAAGGACAATAAAAGAGATGGCGGACACGAGGACAGTTTTAATTTTCTTCGACATAGAACTCCCTATAGTAGTCGCTGACGTCAATTCCAGAAGCATGCCTTAATGCATAATAGGCGCTTAAAGTATCATACTCCGCTTGATCGAGGTTGTACCTCGCCTGAATTAAACCATCAACTGAAATCTGATAGTCAAAAATGGTGATGTACCCCACTTCCAGCCTTTCTTTGGCAAGAAGGAGAGTTTCATTCGCAAGAGATACATTTCCTTTGCTGGAAAGATAGCTTGCAATCGATTCTTCGATCGTGAAGATTTGCTTTCTAAGATCGGCAAAGGCTTCGAGGAGGGTATTTTCGTACTGGTACACAAGGGCCCTTTTCTCATAGCGGGCCTTCTTGATCCTTCTTTCCCTTCCAAGGCCGTCGAACACATCCCATGAGAGCTTAAATTTCAGGCCCCAATTGAAGTTCTGATTGGTGAAGCGGTCTGAAACAAGGAAGATGTATTCCGTTGGATCGCCGCCATATTGGCCTTCGACTAAGACCATTGGGTAATATTCCCCGATCCTGCTTCTAATTGTTTCGTCGGCAATGTCCACGTAGTTTTGTGAGATCCGGAGGCTGGGGCGGGCCCGCTGCATGGTATCTTCCCAAAATTGGACCTCTTCAGAAGAAAAGAGTTTTTGCATATAGCCCATTTGGCTTTGCGGGAACATTCTGTCATAAATCGAGCTATAGGGGAGGGGATTATTGCTAAAGATGGGAACGACGATATCGAGCTTTGTGGAAATCTCAGGGATTTTTTCTAGAGGAAAATTTTCTTCCGACAAGGAGATCTCGATCGATCCTGGCTCTGTTCCAAGAACTTCTGTGAAATAGTCGAGGTCGATCCGGTATCTTTTGATCGCCTGGTAGTATTGCGTCAGAGAATTCGCAACGATCACTTTGCTCTGGTTGACATCGTACAAAATCGCAAGGCCTGAGTTGTAGTTGCCCTGCATCATTTCGACAAGGGAGGTGAAAAGATCGGTATTTTCTTTTGCTGTCGCGATATTTTTTTGATCCAGGATGACCTGATAGTATGCCGTCCTGACGGAGTAAAGGGCGTCGTTGATCGCCGCTTCCAAAAGGAGCTTGAGCTGCTTCACATATAGTTCGGCAAGCTTGACCCCATAGTAGGCCTCGCTAGTAAAAATCGCTTGGGAAAGGGCCAGCTGAGTAAGAAATCCCCTCCTGGAATTGACGAACTTTTCCTGCTTGTTCTGCGTAAGGTTCATCTCGGTCGTCGCAAAAAGATGCGGCAGCCATTTGGAGTAGGACTCCAGCTTTCCCTGCCTTGCTTTTTCAAGGAGCTGGCGTGTCGCCTGGACCTGTTTATTATTGGCAATAGCAGTCTCTTCCGCATCTTTTAGAGAATAGGTCTCGCTATGCAGAAAAGGGGATGATAGAACAAATACTGAAAAATAAATCGAATAAAACCGCATGTATTTTCTATCAATAATTTATCCTTTTTATAATTGATAGATAAATAACATGCCAATATTTATTTAAAATAAAAAGCCATTTAAATTAATGGCTTTTTATTTTTAGTCGGTTTTTTCTCCGACGTAGGGGAGGAAGGCGAGCTGATGGAACAG
>JASHWM010000011.1 GCA_030044075.1 Candidatus Rhabdochlamydia sp.
ACTGCAATCGAGTCGCCTGCAGAAGCGACCGGCTATGCAATCTTAAAAGACAAGATGAGTGAAGTCCTGGCGACTCTGACTGATCGAGAGAGAACTGTATTGATTGAGCGCTTCGGCCTTTTGGATGGAAAGCCAAAAACTCTCGAAGAAGTAGGGGTCCGATTTAAGGTAACCCGAGAGCGGGTTCGACAGATTGAGGCAAAGGCCCTTCGTAAAATGCGCCATCCCACACGCGCTAAGCAACTTCAGGCCTTCCTCGACCTCCTGGAAGGTGAATAATGGAGCGTATCGGAGTCGAACCGATGGCCTCAACAATGCCATTGTTGCGCTCTACCAACTGAGCTAACGCCCCTCTTAGCGGAATGGTGAATTTTATAAGAACAATAACTAAAAAACAAGGAAAAGGTACTTTTGCAATTTATCGTGAGCTATGTTAGAAATCTCCAGTCCTAATACCTCCAAAACGAAAAGGGGCTTTGTATGAAAATAATTTCTTTAATTTGTCTTATGGCTACTTCTTTTGTTTGCGCATTGGAAGAATATCAAGAAACGCTTCATAAGGACTGGAAGCAGACCTTTACTGTGACAAAAGTCCTTTATGAAGAGAAAAGCGAGTATGAGCATTTGATCATTTTTGAGAATCCAACGTTTGGGAGAGTGCTTGCATTGGACGGCAATATTCAGATCACCGAAGGCGATGAGTTCATCTACCAGGAGATGATCTCCCATGTCCCCCTTCTTGCTCACGGCAATGCGAAAAAAGTATTGATTATTGGCGGCGGCGACGGGGCTGTCCTCCGAAGGGTGCTTATGCACGACAATGTCGAAAAAGTCACTCTTGTAGAGATCGATGCCGCTGTTGTCGAGTTCAGTAAAAAATACCTGGGCTTTGTCTCTCAGGGATCTTTTGGAGATCCAAGAGCTGAGGTCATCATTGAGGATGGGAGCAAGTACGTGAAGGAGACGGCAGAGCGTTTTGATGTGATCATATGCGATTCCCCAGATCCCGAAGGGCCAGCTGTCGTGCTCTTTACCCCCGAGTTCTATGGTGACTGTAAAGGTATCCTGAATGAGGGCGGGGTGTTTGTCAATCACTCGAGCGTTCCATTTTTGCAAGGGACAATTATTCAGGACAACTATCATTTTCTCTCGCAGGTTTTTAAAAATGTGGATTTTTATGTAGCGGCGGTCCCAACGTATGTGGGAGGCTTCATGGCCTTTGGATTTTCTTCGGATAAAGACTATAGCGGCGTTAGACAAGAAGAATTATTGCAAAGACTTGAGCGAGTAAAAGGAAGGATGCGTTATTATAATCCAAGGATCCACTTGGCAAGTTTTGCTTTGCCAGAATATATTATAAATTCGCTTATACCAAAGAATTGAGCTATGTCACTCTTTTCTCATTTGAAGAACGTCGCACCGGATACAGTTTTTGGCCTGCAGGCCACGTATCGGCAAGATCCAAGAAAAGATAAGATCAACCTTGCCATCGGCGTTTATCAAAACGAGGAAGGTCTTACGCCCACGATGCAAGCTGTCAATGTTGCCCAGGAGCGGCTTTTGCATGAAAATCCGTGCAGGGAGTATCTCCCGATTGACGGGTATCTCCCCTTCTTGCAACAGATAGGGGAGGTTGTCCTTGGAAAACAGCTGTGGGACCGCCTTCATGGGCACATGTATGTAGCGCAGACTATTGGCGGGACGGGCGCTCTTGCGATCGGCGGGCAACTTCTTGTGCAAAATGGAAAAAAAGAGATCTATATTCCACGGCCGACATGGGCAAACCATAAAGGTGTTTTTTCCGGATGCCAGATGAAGACCGAAGAGTATTTTTATTATGATTTCGAAAATAAAATTTTTGACTTCCACAAACTATACCGCAGCTTAGAGACGATCCCAGACAAGAGCGTAGTGCTGCTCCATGGGGTGTGCCATAACCCAACGGGCCTTGATCTGTCTAAAGAAGAATGGTCGAAGCTGTGCGAGCTGTTTGTAGAAAAATCTCTTTTTCCTTTTTTTGATTTTGCGTACCAGGGGTTTGGAAGGGGTTTGGAAGAGGACCGTGAAGCGATCGAGATTTTTGCATCAAGAAACATCCCTATGTTCATCGCGACCTCTTATTCGAAAAATTTTGGCCTTTATGGAGACAGGGTCGGCGCCCTCTTTGTATTGACCGCTTCTTTGGAGGAAAAAGAGAACGTCGGTTCAAACATTCGCAAGATCATCAGAGAGAATTATTCCAATCCCCCTATGCATGGCGCTAGGATCGTCTCAAATATTTTATCCGATCCTTCTTTGACCCTGATGTGGAAGAAGGAGCTTTCAAAAATGAGGGGACGTTCATCTGAGATGAGGCAGGAGTTCTTTAGAATGTTACAAGAACATTCTATCCAGGTGCCGGGACATGTCATGGGACTGTTTTGTTTTTTAGGGCTTTCTGAAGAGACCACTCGGGTGCTACGGGAAAAAGAAGGGCTATACCTTTCTTTCGATGGAAGGATGAATGTCACTGGGTTGAACAAAAGAAACATCGAAAAAGTTGTTAAAAAAGTTGTTGAGGTAATGAAATGAGGCGGATCAATTATCAGCCTTATCTGTTTTTATTTTTATTGCTCACCCTCGTGCTTTCTCTGCCAAAAAAAACAACGCAAAAATTGCGGTTCATGGTGATGAGCTCATTTACCCCTCCTCTGGAATGGATGCAGAAAGACAGCAGTTTGGCAACTGATCTGATTGCACAAAAAGTTGTGATCGAGAACAAGGTGCTGGAAGAGCAGCTTCAAAGTGTAAAAGAGTGGCTTACCTTTGAAGAGAGGATTGAAGAACAGGTCCAAAGGCTCAAACAAATCCAGCACGTCAAAGAGGATGATCTTTTCTGGCGGGATTTTTTTCGGCGAAGGAGTGAAGACCTCCGCAACATCCTTGACCTGCAGATGCAGGCCGTGCCTGCAAAAGTGATTTTTCGCGACCCAAGCTCGTGGAGCAGTTTTATATGGATCAATGTTGGCGAGAAAGAAAACGAGGCCCTTGGAAGAGCAGTGGTTGCAAAAAACAGCCCTGTAGTGATTGGAGATGCGATTGTAGGGGTGATCGAAGAAGTAGGGTACCAACAATCCCAGGTGAGGTTGATTACCGATTCAAGGCTTGTCCCAAGTGTAAGGGCAACAAGAGGCGGACAGCAAGACCGCTATCTTCTAGAGCATCTCGATGTAGTGCTACGTCAGCTTGAACTGAGGGACGATCTATTTGCTTCTAAAGAAAAAGAAGGCGCCTTCTTCGAGATGATCACATCATTGAAGCAGCGGCTTGAATCACAAGTCAGGGACCGTTTCCTCGCAAAAGGAGAGCTCTTTGGAAGCAGCGACTCTCTTTGGCGCTGCAGGGGAAATGTGTTGAAAGGAGTTGGCTTCAATTATGACTTCTCTGACGAAGAGGGAGAAGCAAGGGACCTGAGGACTGGAGAACTTTTAAGGCAGGGGACATATGTCGACCCTATTCCCCTTCTTAAACTCGGCGACCTCCTAGTCACAACAGGATATGATGGGATTTTCCCTTCCGGGTTTAGAGTTGCGATCGTCTCAAAAATTGAAAAGCTTCGCGAAGGGGCCTCTTCTTACGAAATAGAGGCGGAAGCGCTTGCCGGGAACTTCCTTGAAATCAAACAGGTCTTTGTCCTGCCACCAGTTTCTCTTGTACCGGTTGAGAACTAATCGTTTTGCGGCTTGCAGGCAATGCCAAGGGCCTCAAGGTTGGACTTCCATACCTTATCAAGGGCATCGCCTCTTTCAGTGAATGTGCGTACAAAATCTTGTTTTTTTTGATGATCGAGATAACTAAAGTCAGGGTGCGCAAAGCTTTCGCTGTCGATCTCAGCATGAGAACCTGTCAACAATACTTTCCCGGAGGTGGGATTGTTCTGATAAAGAATGCTCTCGGGTAGATTCACAGAAGAGATCTCCGATGATCTTATTGGGTTAAAATTTCTTGTTTCTTGAAGGATTGAATAGCGAGATCGGTAGCTTTGATAAAAAGACAAGGCTGTAGTGTTTGGATATTCATGTGGACTGATAAAGAAGGCGCCATTTTTGTGGAACAATGGATAGGTCATATTTAGGGAAGGGTAGGCGACCTGTATCGTCCGGCAGTTTTGTGAATCGACCAGATAGTTGATATCAAATAGGGGCGCTGCCGCAATCCCTGGATAAAGCGACAGTCCTAGCAGATCAGATTGATATTCTAGGATGGTTCCTGGGCTTGGCGCCTGTGCAAGGGCGCTGCATCCTAAAATCCCTCCGGCGCAAATCCCAAAGTAGGCAGCGCCTCTTTCATTTACTGTTTTTTGGATCAAATTTGCTTGCTCCTTAAGCCCGCTCCACATGTAGATTGCATTCCCCCCGCCAACACCAATCATTGATGTAGGACGAAAATAATCTAATGCCCATGAACAGTTGTAGGGATTGAACTCTATGATCTGGTACCTGCGTGTATCGACATGCTCCTCAAGATGCCTTTTAAAAGAATCCTGGCAAACTTCCGATGCTCCCGTGCCGCTATAAATTAATATTTGCGAGCTCATTTTCTTCCTAATTATTAGTCGGAAAATATTACTATAAATTCGCGTTTTAAACAATGTTGATTAAGTAGATTTTGAATTAGGAAGGATTCAAGATTAAATTATTAAGTTTGTTCTTTAACTCAATAGGACCTGGGGCCGTAGAAAAAGTATAGCGGCAGGTCTCCGTTCTTGCTTTTGAGAGCTCCTGAGAGTTTTTTTGAATGTTGTTTTCTATGAAAGGATAGATGTTTTCTTGGCCAGGAGGAATTTCCATGCCGCACCTGTGGAGGAAGCGTCCCTTTTCATCTTTTGTTTTGGCTGTGTTAAAGAAGAACATTGGTTTGTCGAACGCAAGGAAGTCGTAGCCGACAGAAGAAAAGTCTCCCACGTAGCAGTCCACTTTGGAAAGAAGCGGGTAGATCGGCGGGAATTCGAGCAAAAATAAAGTGTTTGGGAAGTTCTCATATTTTCCAACCAGATGCCAGGTTTGAGAAGGAAAATGGTCTTCAAGGAAAGGATGGGGCTTGATCACCAAGTTGTAAGAGGTGTTTTTTTCGATGAGATTTTCGCAATCAGAAAAAAAAGAGGAGTCGTATTCATGGGTTGGATAAGTAGGCGCGTACAGGATCGTCTTCTTGTTTGGGTCCAGTTTAGAAAAAACATGTTGATGGGCAAGATCGTCATAAAACTGCTTATGTTTTAGATAATAGGTAAAACGATAATTCCCGGTCGTGATGACCTCTCTTGTCTTCTCAAAAAGTCCATTTTTTTTGATGTGGGACAGCATCTGCTCCCCATAAACCAGGGAAATGTCCTGGGGCGGGTGGTCTCCTTTTTTTAAAGAATGCCCTTTATCGGAATTCCCATGGGGGCAGTAGACAAAACGAGGTTTTTTTTGGCCCATAGAGCCAAACAGGTTGTCTAATTCGGCGCTTAAAAATATCCCGGACTGCAGGATCATATCAAAAGAGGAGAGATACTCGATTGTCAGTTCTTCGAGGAGCTTGAAAATCACGTTTGTTTGCGGATAGAACTTCTTTGCCAAATCAAAAGTTTTTTCTTCCACAACGATCAATGGAATATCTAGATAAGCGGAAAGAACCCCTATGTGGTCAAGGTGGGTCGAAGGGCCTGTTAGAATGGCGACAAGGTTATGCATGTAAAGCCGTTTTACATTGGGTTAAGCTCATCCGCTGCATGGAATATTTCCTTTCGGAGATCCTCGAAAGGTTTTATGCCATCAAACGCATAGTCATAGACCGTTTTCCTTGTCTTTGAAAAATCAAATTGGTCGCTTTCCAGTGTAGCTTCGATGATCTCGTAGATCTTGCGATAATTTTCAGGTAAGACAGAAACACCGCAGCGAAAGAGAAAGAGGGTCGGATCAGTCATTGGGTCTTTTCCATTTTCATTAAGAAAGTACATGGGCCTTTGGAAGGTAAGAAAATCATATCCGATGGAAGACATATCTCCGATGTAGATGTCGCTGCTATCTAAAAGAGGATAAATCGGCGGGAAGGCCTGCAGAAAAAGAATATTCTTTTTCTGCTCATGTTTGTGGATGATGCTTTCGACGGCGATGAGGTCCTGGGTAAGCAAATTGGGATGGATTTTGACAATAAGGTTGTAGTTTTCAGGAAGAGCTTCAAGTAAAACGGGAGCTGCTGAATAAAAGGACGAGGACTTTTGACGGTCTTGCCATGTCGGTGCATAAAGGATCGTAGGGAGGTTTGGCCTAAGCTGCGATAGAATTTCTTTTTGGACAATACGCTCATAAAAGAGCTTTTCTTTACGATAAAATTCGTAGCGATAGTTGCCCATTTCGACATATGCTTTCCCTTTTCCAAGGACCTTTTTTTCATTGAGGTAGTCGATCATCTGCTTCCCATAGACAAGGAGCATGCTTTCATTTTGCAATGCTTCCATGTAAAACGAGTTTTTCCCCTTATCGGAATTGCCATGAGGGCACCAGGCCTTGCGGATGGTTTTGCGATGGAGCGTTTCGGCAAAATAGAGGATGTCGTCCAATATTCCTTTGGGAAGGC
>JASHWM010000099.1 GCA_030044075.1 Candidatus Rhabdochlamydia sp.
GATCCTTAAGATCATCGAGATCTGCAAAAAAAAGTATCCAGAAAAAACGTTCGTCCTCAACCCGATCGCCACAAAACACCGCAACTATCCGTATTGGGAGACAGCGAAATTTAATGGGGCCCTCCCTTTAGGGGACAACCTGGTCAACTTTTGCAAAAATATCCTTAAGCTGCAAAACGTTGATAAAAGCAACGGTATCAAGGCCCCCGTTGGTTTGCAGCGCCATAAATTTCCTAAAAGGGTTGTCATCCACCCAACGAGCTCAACTGTGAAGAAAAATTGGTCAAAGGATAAATTCTTGCATCTTTGCTCCGAGCTTGAAAAAAAGGGATTTGACCCTGTCTTCATCTTGACAGCCGAAGAAAAAAAGGAATTTCCAGAAGTCAAGGCGCCCGAATTTGCTTCTCTTTATGACATCGCTGCATTTGTTTATGAGTCTGGCTATATGATCGGCAATGACTCCGGGATCGGCCATTTGGCGTCTTGCCTTGGCCTTCCTACCCTCTCGATCCACAAGAGCAAGAAAAACCTCAGCTTCTGGCGTCCCTCTTGGAGCAAAGGGATCTGTGTCTATCCTTCCACCCTGATCCCTAACATGAAAATTCTTCCTATCAGGGACCGGTACTGGAGAAGCATTGTCACGACAAAAAAAGTTCTCAGGTCGTTTGAGAAACTAGCAAAATGATCTACTCATGTCCGACAAGGACAAGTTTTGCATACTTGGCAATCAAGCTTCGGGAAGTGTTGCTATCGGGAAAGAAGACATCATACGCAGTTCCAATAGAGGTGTTGTAACGCTTTTGGACGATGCCAAGGCCAAAGTCTTTATGTTTGACGATATCCCCTTCAGAAAAATCCTCTGATATCGGCTCGACATGTTTTTTATGCAAAATATCAAGATATTCCGTTGGGATCTCTTTCAAAAACCGGCTGGGGAGCATCATCCTTGGAGCGCCCCACAAGAACCGATGGCGGCTTGCCGTGAGATAAAGGTGCTCTTTGGCCCTTGTCATCCCCACATAGCAGAGCCTTCGCTCTTCTTCGATTGCCTCGGTGTTGCCCTTGGCGTTCATATGGGGGAACAGCTCTTCTTCCATACCGACAAGGAAGACGATGGAAAATTCAAGGCCTTTGCCATTGTGCAACGTCATCAGCTTCACCGATTGCTCATGGATCGAGCCGGTCTCGACGCTTGACTTGAGGGA
Source organism: Candidatus Rhabdochlamydia sp. (assembly GCA_030044075.1). Taxonomy (GTDB): domain Bacteria; phylum Chlamydiota; class Chlamydiia; order Chlamydiales; family Rhabdochlamydiaceae; genus JABEVM01. The sequence goes on from JASHWM010000099.1 coordinate 1,206, forward strand.
AAGCTCTTCCAGAAAACTGCTCAAAGAATAATCTTTTTCCTCGCCCTGCCATTCATAGGCCTTTGAAACAAGTTCGGCAATGTTGGCCCTTCTCTCTTCATAGGTCTCGGCATCTTCTTTGATGTAGTGCAGATAACCGCTCTTTTCGATCGCCTCTTCAATAATCTTTTCCAGGGGGGCCTTAGCTTCGACAAGCGACCTTATGCGGAGGATGAGGTTCACATAAGAGGAGATCCCTTCCAGTTGTTTTGGGGGGAGCTTGTAGTCCAGTTTTTTTTCTACGATCCCATGGAGGACGTTGAACACCCCTACGCCGTTTTCTTTTGCAAAGGTCTGCAGCTTCTCGATCGTAGCATCGCCAATCCCCCTTTTAGGGAGGTTGATCGTCCTTTTGACCGAGAGAAAGTCGGCGCTTGAATGGACAACCCTTAAAAAGGCCAGGATGTCTTTGACCTCGCGCCTCTGATAGAAGGAAAGGCCGCCAACGATGACGTAAGGGATCTTCCTTTTCAAAAGGGCGTCCTCAAAAATCCTTGATTGGAAGTTGGTGCGGTAAAAAATGACCATGTCATCAAGAGAAAAGCGCCCCCTGTACTCTTGGATCTTTTGCAGCACAAAATCTGCCTCCATGTGGTCATTCTCACAGATGTAAAGGCCGATCTTGTCGCCGCTTCCGTGGTCGCTCCATAGCTTTTTTTCATACCTGCCCACGTTGTTTTGGATGAGTGCGTTTGCAGCGCTCAGGATCGTATTTGTACTCCGATAGTTCTGGTCGAGCGTGATGACTTTTGCCCCTGGGAAATCCTTTTCAAACTGTAAAATGTTATGGATGTTCGCACCCCTCCACGAATAGATCGACTGGTCGGGGTCGCCTACTGCAAAGATATTGTGGTGCCTTGCGACAAGGAGCCTCGTGATCATGCACTGGGCAAGGTTGGTGTCTTGGTACTCATCGACAAGGACAAAGGTCCACCTGTCCTGATATTGTTTTAAAATATCGGGATGCTCTTTAAAGAGCCTGACTGTCAGAAAGAGCATGTCGTCAAAGTCGATGGCGTTATACTCTTTGAGCTTTGCCTGGTAGCTGTGATAGATATTGCCAGCTGTTGGGTTGTCCTCAGACAACTGCTCAGGCCCGATAAGGTTGTTCTTTGCCTGAGAGATCGCCGACTGTATCCCTCTCAGGATTTTTTTCTCTTCGAGCTGGTGCTCCTTGATACACTCCTTGAGGAGTTTTTCCGAGTCTTCCTCGTCATAGATGAGAAAGTCCCTTTGATACCCAAGGGCTGAGATCGACTCTCTGAGGATCCGTGCGCAGAGGCTATGAAATGTGCAGGTGAGGACCCGCTGTTGGCAGAGCTTTTCTACCCTGTGGCGCATCTCTTCTGCAGCCTTGTTTGTAAAAGTGACCGCAAGGATTTCAGAGGAGGGGACGCCATTGGCGATAAGGTGGGCGATGCGGAAGGTGACGATGCGCGTTTTGCCAGATCCTGCCCCTGCGATGACAAGGAGAGGGCCTTCGATATGTTCGACGGCTTTTTGTTGGTTGGGGTTCAAATGGGCCATAGTCATTTCTTTTGTCTAAAGCCCACGATTGTAGTTATTTTCCTGTCGAATTCCAATCAAAAAGAGGATTTTAATCTTCCAGAGGGATCTTGCGCAGGACCATGCAGCTATCTTTGCCCTTATTGGTGATGATCTCCTCAAACTCAAAGTTGTCGCACAAATATTGCGAGGCCTTGTGGTTTCCAAAAGCAAAAGGACAGTTAAAAACGATATACCCTCCTTCCCGAACTTTTGGAAGGTAGGTCATAACATCGTTGAGGGAAGCCTCGCTTGAGTGGTTCCCGTCAATATGCAGGATGTCAATATTATCAGGGATTTCCATAGCAGCGTCGGAAGAGGTTTTTTTGACAACCTGGACAAAGGGAGAAAGAGAAAATTTGTCAACGACATTCAAAAAGGATTGGTAGATCGCATCAAGGTTGAGCGAGTTCCACCATTTGTAGTTTGGATCATTTGGATCAAGGTATCTAGTGCACTCTTCATTTGTCCAAGCATCTACAGCATATAAAACACCCTTTTGATTCACTTTTAAGGCGTAGGCCATAGGAAACGCAGAAGATCCGCCAAACACTCCGATCTCAACGCAGACGACAGGTTTTGTCTCGAAGATAAGGTCCATAAGATAGGTTGCTTTTTCATCCCAGCACCACCCCTCAATCGTTGGGAGTACATTGTTGACTTCGGCAAAATATTTCTCCTTTTGAAAATAGGAAAGTTCTGAAGCATTTATTTCAGAAGAGCTCATTATTTGGACGAGCAGGAATGAGAAAAAAGAAAAAACGGCGAGGATTTTTTTCATGTGTAGGTCCTTTGCTGTAGGCATTAATGACTTTTATGATTGATTTTTTATCGCAAGCAGAATTTAAAAAAAAGGATTTTAAACACCTTTGTGAAAGATTGCTCCAACAGAAAATTATTCCGAGAAAAAAATCTGCATTGCATCATTGCAAAAAAAAGTTTGATGCTTCTTACTGATGCTTTTTGTGCATATGGAGTGATTTATGAAAAAATATAGTTTCTTTATTCTTGCCATGTCTTTTGTTTTCCCTTTCCTTGGATACTGTGCTCCCATCAGATTGCCACAAAATGTCTATCCTTATAACGGAAGAGTGAAAGACAACCCCGGGGACTATCCTTTTGCAACGGACATGACCTTTCTTTCACGTGCCGATCACAAAATTACTTTTCTGCAGGATTCTTTTGATCCGAGTGTCATTAAAGAGGGCGATATTGTTTATTTAATGGACTGGTACTTGCCCTGGTTCATAAAAAATGTCCATCCGAGAATTTCTGCCACCTATATCCTTGTGGCAAATGACACCACTTCTACAAAGCCTGCTCCAGAATGCAGAGAGCTTCTTTACGATCCCAAGGTGGCCGGTTGGTTTTCCAAGAACTTTTCTTTGACAAACCACCCAAAAGTGTCTCCGATCCCCGTTGGCCAGAACGTGATCTATTGGAGCTCTTTCAACGAAGACAATAGATCTTTTTTACGGGAGTTCATTCATCAAGGGCCCTTTGAAAAACAACATCTGATCTATTTGAGTCAAACGGTCAGGAAGGATGGGCATCGGAATGTCATCGACAGTCTGTTTAAGGACAAACCTTATTGCTATTACCACGATAGATCTGTCCCCAGGACAACCTTTTGGGAAGAGCTTGCTGAGTCAAAGTTTGTGTTTTGTCCACCGGGCATTGGGATCGATACAGTTCGCTTTTGGGAAGCGATCATGTTTGATACCATTCCTGTTATCGTCCATACACCTTTAGACCATCTTTATATCGGGGCCCCCCTCCTTTATGTAGACGAATGGGAAGATGTGACCGAAGAGCTCCTCAACGAAAAATACATTGAGATCCATGAAAAAATTGCAAGCGGAGAGCTAAAAAAAGATAAAGCGTTTTTTGATTACTGGTGGAACATCATCACAGATATACAAGCAAAGGTGCGTGCAGGAACATGGAAAGGCGCAGATCTGGAAAGCATCCTTTGGGACCAGGGTTCCCTCGATATCCTCGATCGCATTTTTAGGATTTCAAAAAAATATCCTGATAACGAGCTATACGTCTGCGGCGACTATTTAGGCCTCAGGCCTTTTCAAATCGCAAAGGAATTTCGCTATTTTAGAAATATCTTCCTTTGCGACAAGTTTGCCCTTCCCAGGACAAGAGAATATGTCACTTTCCTCAGCAAATATACAAATAACACAGGTATTTTTAGCCAGCATAGTAAGATCGTCATGTTCCATCAGGATGGAATGGAGAATACCTTCAAAGCCCAAAAAGGAAAGCCGGTCAATACTAACGTTTTTATGGATTTGAGTTTTTATAGGTTTGAATTTGCAAAAAAGATGGGAATATTTTATCCCCATCTCCGCCCTGAGGCGGTCATTTGCGGAAATATGTTCAGCGATCCTTATGTCAAAAGCGAGCTGGAAAAATTTTCTCAACAAACAAACCAGAAATTACAGAACATACAGGATTTTTGGTTTATTATTAAAAACAATCCCTAAGGAAATTTATGAGATTGTTCATGTGGAGTTTTGTTTTTCTTGGTTTTGTTTTTTGCGAAGCAAAACTGGAAGATCATTTCAAGAAGATCGAAAGCAAGTCCGATGTTCATAAAATTCGAAATATCGATTTTATCTACATGATCAACTTAGATGTCAGGCCAGAGAAGTATCAAATGTCTATCGAGCAGCTTGATCCCTATGGCATTTATCCCTATCGGTTTTCAGCAGTGAATGGCTGGGAATTAAGCGTCGAAACAATCAGTGACGTAGGTGTAAAGTATGCTCCTGAGATGGAAGGAGGTTTCATGGCGACAAGCTACCTTCTGGATGGTAACCTGGAGCAGCACCACGAACTTATCTCGAACTATGGACAGACTTACTTTTGCCATTGCCTCGGGAGGGGAGCGATCGGGATTGCTCTGAGCCATCTCTCCATCCTTCAGGATGCCTATGACTCAGGATATGAGACCATCTGGGTTATGGAAGACGATATTGAAATAGTCCAAGATCCAAGGATCGTTTCCGACCTGATCGATAAATTGGACCAATTGGTTGGAAGAAATTGGGATGTCCTCTTTACCGATAGGGATTTTAGAAATAATGAAGGAGAGTATGTCCCCTGTTATAAAGCGGCAAAACGCCCAAATTTCGATCCGGATAAACCAAACCCCTATCTTCTTAGAAGAAAGATAGGAAATGATTTTCGCCTCATTGGAGCGCGTTTTGGCGCCACTTCCATGATCATAAGAAGAAGCGGTATGGAAAAAATTCTTCATTTTTTTAAAGAGCATAACATTTATCTTCCGTACGATATGGACTTTTACCTTCCGGAAGGGATCAAATTGTATACAGTGCTGCAAGATGTTATCAGAAATAAAGCGGATGCCCTTTCAGACAATGGAAAACAAAATTACTTGAATAAAACGAGCGAAGCATCCCTTTTAGAAGAATCTTTTTCTGAAAAATTTTCAAAAAAGAGCAACCAAAACTTGTGAACATTCAGGGTTTTTGGTTTTATTGTGATTTTTCATTTCCTTACAATGAGGGTCTTATGAAGGTCTTAAAATGGTGTGTTATTTTACTTGCTTTTGGTTGTTTCTTTTGTGAAGCAAAGTTGCAGGATCATTTCAAAAAGATCGAAAACAAGTCAGATATTCATAAGATCCGAAATATCGATTTTATCTATATGATCAATCTCGATCAGAGGCCTGAAAAATTTGAAATGTCCATTGAGCAGCTGCATCCGTTTGGGATCTATCCCTACCGCTTTTCAGCAGTGAATGGTTGGGAATTAAGCCTCGAAACAATCAATGACGTGGGTGTAAAGTACTCTCCTGGGATGGAAGGAGGTTTTATGGCGACAAGCTATCTTCTAGGTGGAGACCTTAAGCCCCATCATGAGATTATAAAAAATTATGGGCAGACGTATTTTTGCCATTGCTTGGCAAGGGGCACCATAGGTATTGCGCTAAGCCATCTTTCGATATTGCAAGATGCGTATGACTCTGGCTACGAGACAATTTGGATCATGGAAGATGACATTGAAGTAGTTCGAGACCCAAGGATAGTTTCAGATTTGATCGATAAGCTTGACCTCGTTGCGGGAAAAGGAAAATGGGACGTACTTTTTACTGATAGGGACTTTATAAGCAATTCCGGTGAGTATACGCCGTGCTATGGCGCTGCAAAAAGACCTAATTTCCACCCAAAGAGGCCCAACTCGTATGAAATGAGAAGGAAGGTCAGTCCAGATTTTCGTACCATTGGAGCCCGTTTTGGCGCAACATCAATGATCGTCAGAAGAAGTGGAATGAAGAAAATCCTCGATTTTATGACAACACATAATATTTACCTTCCTTACGACATGGATTTCTATTTGCCCGAAGGGATCAAGCTTTACACCGTTTTAAATGATGTGGTGACCAATAAAGTCAAAGCAATCTCCGATAATGGCGTGCCACGCTATTTGAAAAAAAACCAGTAAACATTGGGCGGTATAGCCAGTTTTAATAAAATCATTTCTTTCAATCGACCTGATTCAAAAAAACCAGAACTTTTTAATGGATCTTTTCAAAAAGATCGATAAACAGTATGGTTGATCCATAAAAAATCTCTAAGTAAGAAAAAAATATGAAATCGCTGGTGTTATTTTTATTAATGTTTTTTTCAAGTGCGCTTGCGCAAAACCTCAATGGATATTTACATAAACATCAAACACCAACAATAAAATATTTAAAAGAAATTAATATTACGGAATTTGATAGCGGACTGAAAGGAGTCGATTGCATATACGTCGTAAACCTTGATGAAAGGTTAGATAAATGGGAACGCACCCATGCGATTTTAAATGAGAGCAACCTAAAAGCGAACCGTTTCCCCGCCATTAATGGATGGAAGTTGCCAAAAAGGGTCAGAATCGAACTATCAGGTCCTTATCCTTTGCGTTTGCGCGGAGGTCAGGTCGGGTGCATCCTGTCGCATCTTTCTGTAATAAAAGACGGATATGACAAAGGGTTCAATTGCATATGGCTCATGGAAGACGACATCGAGATTGTAGGAGACTTAAACCGCATTCCTGCAATGCTATCTGAGCTTTCAGGCATAGATCCTAATTGGGACATCTTATATACAGATACAGACTTTAGAAATAGTTGGGGCGAATACACCCAGGCTTTGGACGTTGATCCCAGGCCTGACCAAATGCTCCGCCCATTGCAGTATTATTTGACAAGAACCCTCATTACAGAAACGATCCAGAAGGTCCGTAATCGTTATGGCATGCATTCTTTATTGATTTCCCGAAAGGGAATGAAGAAGATCCTTGATTACTTCTCACACATCTATTTATGGACAGCAATCGATATTGATATCCATTTTATTCCGGGGATCAAAGAATACTCTCCTACGGATGACATTATAACGAACTGGAGGCACACTCCTCATTCGGACACGTATGATTCAAGTCCGCTAAACCCTGCAAAAGAACGCCAAAATCCCATCGAAGTGGAGCATCCTAGTGAAACACCAGGTGCAGAACCCTTTAGTTTTGAAGAACAAAACCCTGAGGCAGAAGAAATCATCGAGGAAGGGGTTTCCCAAGACTGATGGCTTACGCCTGGGAAAGATGGTGAATCTTTCTAGGAAGCATCACAATAATAGAAGAGATTTTGGAAGTTTGAGCGGGTAGCATTTATAAACCTAATTTAACTAGTCCTACAAGTTCCAAAATTTTTTAAAATTCTTGCTAACAAAGAATGATTAGATCATGTTTTTTTTGAACGAACTGTTGAAAAATCTTATGAAAAGAATGATCTTTCTTTAAAAGTAGAGAAGTTTAAACAGGATGCTCAGTTTATTGAAGCTTAAATTAATATTAGGTACATATGAAAAAAGTTGTAGTTCCTTTCTTAGTCCTGATGAACTTTTCATTATTTTCGGCCCCTATCAAAGTTCCGAATGAGAACTGTCCTGAAAAAGAAAGATACAAGGATCACCCAGGTGATTATCCATTTCCCACTGAAATGACTTTCAATTTTATTTGTGACCATAAAATTAACTGGGTTTCAGATTATTTTGATCCAGATTCAGTGAAAGAGGGCGATACTATTTTTCTTGTTGATTGGCTTTTGAATTGGTTTACCAAAGAGATTCATCCAAAAATTTCAAATTCCTATATTCTCGTGTCAAATGATACTGATTCTGGGCATCCAATGCCCGGCGATAGAGTGATATTATATGATCCAAAGCTTGCTGCGTGGTTTTGCAAAAATTTTAATCTGAGCGGGCACCCTAAGCTTTTTCAAATACCAATTGGGCAAAATATTATGCAGTGGTACGGTTTTGAGAGCTATAGGGACTATTTGAAAAATTTGACTCTTCAAAACGATATACACAAAAATCACTTGATTTATTTGAATCTCAGCACAAGAAATCATAGCGAACGCGAGGTTGTTCGAAAGTTGTTTAGTGATTCTCGGTATGTCTTCACCAGAGATTCGTTTGTAGATAGAAAGCAATATTGGGAGGAAATGGCATCATCTAAATTCACATTTGCCCCCCGTGGAATCGGAGTTGATACAGTCAGATTTTGGGAGGCAATTGTTCTTGGATCTATTCCGGTGACCACACATAGTGTACTAGACGATTTATATTCAGGGACCCCTGCAGTGTTTGTAGACAAATGGGAAGATGTCAATGAAGAATTCCTTAATCAAAAATATGCTGAAATTCAAACCAAAATTGTTAACGGTGAACTAACTAATAAAAAAGGTTTTTTTGATTATTGGCATGATAAAATTATCGATGTTCAACAACAGGTCCGAAATAGAACATGGCGCAATTCGAAATTGGAAACTACCATGTTTGACCAAGGTTCGTTGGACATTCTTAAAAATATTCTAGCGAAAGCATCACCTTCAGGAAAGTTTGAACTGGTCATGTTTGGTGAACTCCTTGGTTTAAAACCCTATCAAATTGCTCAGAATGATTCCAATTGTCAACATATCTACCTATATGATTGTTTGGGCTTTGATCCAGAATTAGTCCCTCTATCTTACAAAACAAGATTATTGGTGAGCAAAAATGCAAGCAGGTTAAATTTTGTCAGTGAAGATGATATACCTCTAAGGAATAGAAGATTAAAAAAGAAAAATGATTCTATTCATGTGTTTATGGATCTGAGTTATTACAGGATAGACCTCAAGAAAAATTTAGAAATACTTTACAAGAATAGCTTTTCGAAAGGATTGATCTGCGGCAATAAAGCTCAAGATGATTATGTAAGAAACCACTTAGAAAAATTTTCCATTGAGCATCAACTCGAAATTAGCTTTTTAAATGACTTTTGGTATTTTATAAAAAATAAGTAGTTTTTTCGAGATTTTAATTGCTTTTTTTTGTTTTCCAGAATGACTGGTACATTTTAGGATGGTTTTTTTTTATAAAATTCATAATAGAAAAGTCGCGTTCTTCATTAAACTCGTGGTAATGTTCCCAGATCAGTTTTTCGCTAATTTGATTTTCTCTGGCTCTTGCCATTCGTACATTATGAAAAAAGTTTTCATCTCTCATGTTGTAATGATTGATACGGATATATTTATCATGAGGCATTGCGTCAGTGATTAAGTCATGGCCATCATGAATCATTACATTTCCATCGCCATCGTAATATTTTGACCCTTGCTCAATAACAAAATGGTGTGGATACCAGCATAGATCAGCGAGTACATGATCTGGCCTTACAATACTTTTACCTACTGAATTATCAGGTTGGGATCTTTTTGAGACAGCACTAAGCCGAAACAGAAGACGCTCATCTTTCTTTAAAGTTACATTTCCTGTACCAAACATTCGCCAGCAAACATAAATACCAGCCGCATCGGAATAATGGTTTCGCAAACATTCAGTAACTGTCTTGTCTTGCATGGGCAATAAGAATTCATCTATATCGATTAAAGCAAGCCATTTAGTGGTTCCCTTTGCTTTTTTCAATGCTTCATTATACATATGATTTTGTAATTCGATAAACCCATGCTTCCGTCTAGGGGGTGCTTGAATCACTTCGACAACACCTTCATCAATGTAAGGCTGCAGTACTTCCTTCCAGTAATCGGTACTCGCATCATTAAATAGCCAAAAATGCTCAACGCCTACCATACGATGATATTCTATCCATTCTTCAAAATAGGGGGCTTCATTTTGAAAAATTGCAGCTATGGATAGTTCATATGAAAAAACAGTGCCAAAAAAAACAGAAATGAATAGTAGAAAGAAATATTTAATCATAATAGAAATTCCTAAAAAGTTTTAGCAGAGTTTTTTTAAAGTCGGCTTTTTTGTCAAATGCTAACAGTGTTGTTGTTTCAATTAGGATCATAGATTGGACAATTCATATATCAGCTTCTCAAAAGTTCTTGGAGAAAACATGTCGGCTTTTTCACTGTTAAGGTAAGCTTTAATGTTGTGTATGTATTGTTCGTAGACCTCGTTAGGCATATTTTTGATAAATTGATAGAGCTGTTCATTATCTTCAAAATCGCGGTAATCGATAAAGCATTCCTTCGGGATGTATTCCTCTATGTTGGGTGCTCCGAAATAAATGGGAATGCAACCTGCAGCAAAACAATCAAAAATTTTTTCCGTGATATATCCTCTTAGAGTAACATTATTTTCGAAGCAAATAGAAAAACGATATTTATCAAGCATAGAAAATTTTTCCTTTTGGGAATGAGTGCCTCGGATTGACCCTTTATACATATCTGAAAGGGATTCAGGCGCCCAAGAACCATAAATATCAAACTCCCCAAAAGGCTTGGACTTAAAGAAATTGGATATTGCAATTCTTTCATTTGTCCAATGCCCAGTAACTATTGTGCAAAGTTTTTTATTTTCAAACTTGGTTAAATTTTCAATCATTGGAACCATGAATGGATAATTAAAACGAAAAAATTTGATCCCATCAATTAAAGAATCATCCCAAGTGTATACTCTGGAATAGTTGTCATAAAAATTTGCATCAAAATGCCAAGGCTCCCACAAAAAAAAGACCATTTTTTCTTTTGGCATCTTTGGTAAAATTTCATGAAAAGAAAATGAATTAAACACAATAATTTTATTCGATTCATAGGGAGAAATCGTTTTAAAATAGTCAAATGAATTCACATATCGGAGCTTAAAATCTTTTGGCGCATCATTTGACTTAAAAAAAAATGTAAATGGAGAAAAATTTGAGACTAAATCAATGCTTCCTCCAAGCAATGGAGAAAAAACAATAAGCAGGATGGGAAGAATTTTTTTCATAAGACCTTGTTAAGCAATGAGGAAATCCTTTTTTTATTTAATTGATAGTAAATGTTTTTTTTGTTCGTGTAAATAATTTTCAAGCTCTATGCCAAGCGAACAACTAATTGGAAAGAGTGAAAAAATACACAGTGTGAAGCGGTTTATAATAGGAGACGTTTACGAACAAACAGGGAATAGTTTGAGCAGTAAGATTCTTCCATTTGCAATAACTTACATTCCTTCATGGGCAGAAAATTTTTTTATATTTGTAGAAAAAAAATTCTGTTCAAAATCTTGAAATAAATGCCGTATTCAACATAACTTTTAATTTTTTATTTATCTGTAAATTTGGAGTGACTATGAATTTTTTGACAAGATTAACTGTTGCTTTCACAATGAGTGTCTTCTTACCTCTTTTTGGCAGCTCTGATGTGCATGAACATGGTTATTGGAGTGGGGAAGACGTCATTTACGAACATCGTTTTGATAATAATCTTGCGCAAGCTTTGGTCGGTTTTTTTAAGAATGAAAATGCTAAAACCATAGTTGATTTTGGTTGTGGAATGGGGGATTACGTGAAAACTTTGCAAGAGAACCAGTTCTATTGCGAAGGTTATGATGGAAATCCTGATACTTTCAAGTTATCGGGAGGAGTTGCACATGTTATAGATTTAAGTGAGCCTTTCGATTTAAACAAGCGTTTTGATTGGGTATTAAGCTTAGAAGTAGGTGAGCATCTCCCAAAACAATATGAACAAACCTTTATCGAAAATATAGAAAAACACTGTATTGATGGAATTGTGCTTAGCTGGGCAATAAAAGGTCAGGGGGGGCATGGCCATTTTAATGAACAGAACAACGACTATGTAAAAGAAATCATGCAAAAGTACGGATATGTCAATGATGTCGTTGCAGAGGATCAATTAAGGGAAGACTCTTCATTGTGGTGGTTTAAAAATACGATTATGGTTTTTAGAAAACAACAGAATTAAATCTTTCATGATATTAAAAAGCACAGCGTTTTTTAAGAATCTGTGCTTTTTATTTCCGAATAATATTCGGATGCTTCTAAAAATAGTATGAGCTAAGTTTTTAAAGTTTTTTCATAATTATTTAATAGTTGTACTTATTAAAACCCAATTTCCATTTCCGAAAAATTTTCATTGGTTTTTTTTATACTTTTATAGAGAATTCCGTACCATAAATGTATTCGGCTTTTCTATGAAAAAATCTTTTTTGCTGCCCCTCCTATTACTTTTAGTTTGTTTTCTTGGGTATTTTCTTTTTTTCCGAAGCGATAAGAAAAAACCAGAGAAGTCATTTTCCAAGTTTTTTACTGAAGTAGAATTTGCAGACAAAACCGGTCTTATTTTGGATATCAAGGATATAAAAATCCATGGTGTTGAAAGCGCTTATAACGCGTCGATTGTAAGAAAGGGAAACCATTATTTAATGGCCTTTCGATATGACATTGTTGCTGCTCACAAAAAGAGAAAAAAGTATCCCAATTACACAACTAAAATAGGGATTGTTGAGCTAGATCAGAATTTTGAGCAGACCGATCGGGATTTTTTTCCTATCGATACACATAGCGATTTTTCTGAAGATCCTAGGTTATTCGTATTCAAAGGGGACTACTATTTGATTTACAATGATCGGATTTCCCCGATCGATCAGAAGGAATTCCGCTCTATGCACCTTGCGGCCTTGAACATCGACAATTTCGAACTTGAATGGATTACGAATCTCGATCAGCAGATCAAACCGGTAGAAAAAAATTGGGTCCCTATAGTACATAAGACCGAAACGGACGAAAAGCTGTTCCTAGGCTACAACATTAATCCTCATAAGGTTCTTGGTGTTGAGAATTTGCATTCGAATGAATTAAAGCATTATCTGTTTCCTGATGCTCCCTCATTCTATGCGATCAAGTGGTGGAAATGGGGTGATCCGCGTGGCGGAACCCCGGCGCAAAAAGTGGATGATGAATATCTTTCATTTTTTCACAGCTTTTTTATCGATCGCAAAAACCAGATAAAATATTGGTACGTCATGGGAGCTTATACTTTTGAAGCAGGCGAGCCTTTTCGGATTACACGTTTTTCAAAGACACCGATCTTGTTTTCCAGCATGTATTCCAAAGAGATCACCAACCCTATTGTAGATAAAACCAAAAGAGTGGCTTATCCAAGCGGTTATGTCCAAGGGCAATATCAAGGCAGGGATGCATTTTTTGTATCGATAGGAGAAAATGATAGCGCCATCAAAATTCTTGTCATTGATAAGGAAACCCTTTTTAAAAGCTTAAACAAGGTAAATTGAAAGCGCTATGAAATTTCTATGTACTGTTTGCGTTCTGATTTTTTGCTCTTCTTTTGTAAATAGCGTCCCCCAACAGTTGAGTTCGGTTTATTTTTTGAAAAGGGCTTTCCCAAAAATTGAATTCGCTGAAAAAACGGGTCTTGTTCTTGGTGAAAAGAGGGTACACATTAGGAATGTCAAATATCCCTATAACGCCTCAATTTTAGAATATAACGACGGCTATCTCTTAGCATTTCGTTTTGATGTCCCCATACCTCAAGAAAAGAGATTTCACCCTGATTTTAAATTTACTACAAAAATCGGGATTGTTGAGCTCGATAAAAATTTCGAGCAAACAAAGAATGAGTTTTACCCAATAGACACCGGAAGTGACTATTCTGAAGATCCCCGTCTTTTTTTCCTTAATGATGAGCTGTATTTGTTCTATAATGACGTTATTAATCCCTCTTCCCCTGGTAAAGACAGGATTATGTATCTGGCCAAGCTCAATACCGACTTCTCTGTCAGCTATGCAACATGTTTTGACCAGTTCATTAAACCGATAGAAAAAAACTGGGTCCCGATCGTTCATTCTTCTCCTTCTGGTGTAGAACGCTTGCTTTTTGGATATTCGATCAATCCTCACAAGATTTTGGGAGTGATCCATCCAAGGTCTAGCGAACTATTGCATCATGTATATCCAAATACTAAGAGGAAGTATTTACTAAATCATTGGGTATGGGGAGATCCCAGGGGTGGAACTCCTGCTAAGAATATGGGAGACCATTACCTTTCTTTTTTCCATAGCTTTTTTACAACACAGGATAAAGAAATCAAATATTGGTATGTGATGGGAGCCTATACTTTTGAGGCTGAAGAACCCTTTAACTTGATTTCCATTTCTCGAAATCCTTTCATTTTTTCTACCTTATATTCGTCTAAGCTCGATGGGTCTACAGCTGATTATTGTAAAAGAGTGGCTTATCCGAGCGGTTTTGTTGAGGGGATCTATAAGGACAAAGAAGCTTTTTTTGTGTCTATTGGAGAAAATGATTGCGCCACCAAGATCATAATTGTTGATAAAGCCAAATTATACGAGAGTCTGGTAGAAGTGAATTAACGATGTATTCGATAAAGATTATCTCTCTTTTTACTCCATATACGAATGTGTTTTTGGATTTAACACATTACAGACATAATCTTTTGAAAGACCTGGAAAATTCGTGCCGTAAGCAAGTTTAAGGAACGTTTATTTGCGAAAATATGTATACCGACCAATATGTTAAAGAAGTCCTAGAGCGTTTTTTGAAAGAGGCCAATATTTCCGTCAATCACAGAAGAGATGTTTGGTACCTTATCAAATAAGGAATGAGGAATTAGGTTTATTACAATATCTTCTTTCGTGACTCCCTTTTTCTCATTCCAAATTCGAAAAATTATCTTGGCCGAAAGAGTGTGGTTTGTTTGGTTTTTTTCTTCTGGCAGGTCAATTTGCTTGGGATAACCAAGCTGTGCGAGTTAGTTAGGGCCGCATGCACAAGATAGAGAGGTCAAATATTGATATGTGATGGGAGTGTATATTTTTCAAGCGCATGAACTATATAAGCATTTGATATCATTTAAATTAGATGACATACTTTTCAAATAAAAAAGGGAGCCGTTCGTTATGATATTCCGTAACTTCATTCAGTTTCTTCTTTATTGTTTTCCAATATTCTCCAGCTTTTCTCTTTTTTCAACGCCTGTAAAGGTTCCGGAAGATGTTTTTGGAGATGTTGATTTTAATAATCGCTACCAGTCTCATCCATCCGAGTACCCATTTCCCACAGACATGACATTTCGATCGATTTGTGATTTCGATATCGGCCCTGGTACTGAGGATTTTGATCCTGATGTTGTGCAGCAAGGCGATACGATATTTCTTTCGGATAGGTTAATGAAGTGGTTTTTGGAGAGCATTCACCCGCAAATTAAACATCCCTATATTTTAGTAAGTAACAGCACTACGGACTCGCATCCTAAGTATTCATTAGAGAAAGAACTTCTTTATGATGAGAAATTAGCTGCATGGTTTTGTAAAAACATGTTGGTCAGTAATCATCCTAAATTATTTCAGATCCCTGTAGGGCAAACTATTTTATTCTTCGATTCGTTGAAAAATTGGTCTTCTGAAGCAAGACCGTTCCTTATAAAGCTTTTAAAAGAAGCGCCTTTTGAAAAAATTCATCTTTTATATCTTAATCAAAATGATAGAAACCACAAAATCAGGGCTTATGTTACAGAATTATTTTCAGAGCAACCCTATTGCTTGTATGTTCCAAAGACTTCTTTTAAAGTCTTCTATCAAAACCTAGCGCAGTCTAAGTTCGTCGCAGCTCCTCCTGGAAAGGGTATAGATACAGCCCGATTTTGGGAAGGCGTCATCTTAGATTGTATTCCAATAGTCGAGCATTCTCCTTTAGATCCTCTTTATGAAGGACTGCCCGTAGTTTTTGTTCATAAATGGGATGAGGTCAGCGAGGAATTTCTTGAACAGAAATATCAGGAAATTACGGCTAAGAATTTCTCTAAAGATAAGGCCTATTTTGATTACTGGCATGAGAAAATTAAAACTGTCCAGGATAGTATTAAGCGGAGCGAAAATGGTTTTTCTAAAATGGAAGCCACATATTTTTCGGAAGAAATGCTTAATAATTTGAAATGGGTGAGGTTGAATGCAAATGGGCGAATAAGTAAAAACCCTCTTTTATGCAAAGGAAAGTTGATGGGAGTTCGGCCTATGCAGATTGCAAAATTGCTTGCGTTTGTCCCTTTAATTTACTTTGCTGATCGCTGGGGGCCTCCCACTTTTGAAACATATCAGAGCTGGCTGAGCAAATATGTGCAAGATACTAATATTTTCTCTGTAGCAAAAAACTGGGAAATTATTAATGAATATGACGTCGACAAATATTTTACAGCTAATACCGATGTTTTTTTGGACTTAACCTACTATAGACATAATTTA
>JASHWM010000100.1 GCA_030044075.1 Candidatus Rhabdochlamydia sp.
AAAGGGGACTGAAGGACCTTGAGACCGTTAAAAGGGACAAAGACTACGAATTGTTCTTCCTTCGAAAAGAAAACGGAAGGCCATTTTTTAACCCAAACCTGATCCGCCATATTAAGCTTGTGGGCGACCTTGACGAAATGCTTGTTGACGTGGAAGGGGAGGACCCCTTCCTGAAGATGCGGATCGTCCAGGACAAGGACCTCCATGTTTCCGCAAGGGAGATCCTTTCCCTTGCATCTCCCTATATCGACGAATTCTATAAGGAGGCTCTCCACAATAAGAACGTGCCTTTTGTCGTCAGCCTCAATAAAGCATTGATGGCCTTGATGCTTGCAGCAAACCCGCGCAACCTGATGCAGAACGTTACGGGCAAGAGCTGCCTTGCCTATTTCAAAGATTTTCATATTTACCTGAGAGAAGCCTTATCATCGGGAGAATATCAGCGGTTCCTTTCGGCCCCTCCAGAAAAAAGCGACCGCTTTTTCTATTGTCTGATCAACCTGTCCCACGCCCTTTGTTGTTTTTTCTTTATCCGCATCGGCAGCAGGAAAGAGTGCGTAGAGCTGATCCACCGGTTGATAGAAAAAGGAAGGACGAAAGAAAAGCCGAAGGTGATCATAAAGACGTACCTGTCCTTTTGGACAAACCTTCTTGAAGAAGATGACAATATGCGGGAGCTGCTTAGAAAATACCCCAACGGCCCCTTATTTAAGACGCTCGACGCTATTAAAGAGCAGGTCGTCTATAGAGGGTTCGACCCCATCGGAGAGCAAAACCTTCCCTCGCAAATTTATGTTCTGACAAACCCGGACCTCCATGTGAGCATTTTGAGGGTGCCTTCGCCTACCAAGCAGTTCTTGATCAATGAGGCGGAAGTGGTCGAAGAGTTTAGGGGATTCCTCCATTCTTTTAATGACAAGGCAGGCCGAAGGAAACACCTTTTATTCAACCTGCAAGACAGGACCTCCTGGCAGGAACATGCCAGGTCCCATTGTTTGGAAGAGCTTCAAAAAAGGGCGGAGTTCACGCAGAACCTTGTCGTGACAACCCTTGCCAAGGGGACGGAGTTCTATTACCAGACAGGCCCCTATCTGAACTTAAATCAGGCCTCCTCGTTTAAAAAACAGTTCAAAGAGCAAATCGAGAGCGGGATGCAGTGCGGGTTCTTCTTTCCGCCAGCCCTGCCAGAAAAGGAGATGCTCCCTTTTACGAGTGAGTGTATCGACCTTGTCCACGAGCTTTTCTTTGAAGAAAAAAAACAGATGTCTAGGACAGAGCGCCTCGATTTTATTGAGATCTTTTACTACCTGCTCTATCTGAAGATGATCATTGTAGTGAAACCAGACACCCTTAGCTTTACCACAAAAGACAGCATCGATAGCGGGATGTCGACGACAGCTGGTTTTTTCTGTTTCATTAAACTGCTGACAGAGAATTTTGAGCTGAAGGACGAAGACTATGATTTTATCCTGTGGATGCTCTATGCCAACGCGCTCATGGTCCGAGAAAGGCCGATGGACACGCAGGATCTTCACAGGACAGTCAGCGCAGTCTCTTTTTTCCATGCGAAGCTTTCTGAAAACAAAAAAGAAATTATTAGCGGCCTTGCAGGCATTTTTGGGAAAAAGATCTTTGATAAGCTCAAGGTCTCCGAAGCAGCATAGAGCTAGTTCAGGCTCAAGTCTTCTGGCATCATAGATAATGTAGCGTATTTTCCGCCCATCTCCCTTAAAACAGCCTGCCATACTTTGTCAGAAGGCGTCTCAAAGACATGTTTTGCGTTTGCAGGGTGTAAAAACCACTGTCCGCTGAGGAACTCTCTTTCGAGCTGGCCTACAGTCCATCCGCAATACCCAAAGCAAAGCCTGATGTCGGGGCCGTTCTTGTCGGCAATGGACTCTTGGAGGAATTGGAGGTCTCCGCCTAGATAGACCCCTTCGCATACTTTTAAAACCTGCTCGCCAAGGTCTTCCGAAGAATGGAGCAGCATCATCTGGGTGGGCTGGAGCGGGCCGCCGGCCCTGATCTGCACGTTGGGATTGCTGATCTCCTTGACATTGATGATCTCTTCAGGAAGTTCGATTTCCAAATTTTTGTTGATGATCAGGCCAAAAGATCCCGTTGGGCTATGTTCGCATATCAGGAGGACGCTTCGAAAATAGATCCCTGAATCGATGTCGGGGCTTGCGATCAAAAAAGAGCCTTTCGTCAGTTGCGAATAAGGAACAGGCTGCATCTTATTGTTCCTCCTGGAGCTTTTCATTATAGAGTTTTATGGTGTCAGAAAGGGTCTCGATTTGTCGCATGAGTGTTGCAAAATCTTTCTTAAATTCCTGGCTTTGCAGAACATTTTGATTTTTTTCGCTGCTTTCTGCCCTATCGATCAAAATGGAAAGGCGCGACATCGCCGTATTGATCCCATCGACCTCCTTAGAAAAATAACTGCGGAAATCTGAAGGAGATTCCAGCGAGTCGAGGATCGTCATTTTTTTTGTCCTCGTCCTCTGCCAGTTTTTATTGAGGTGAAAGAGGACCCCATAGTGGTTGACGTCGTTCATCAATGTATCGACCTTTGAGAGGATTGCATTGAATTCAAGATACATGTCGTTGCCGTAGATGAGCTTGCCAAGGGTGCCAGAGCCATTTGAGAGGTTCTTGGTCACTGAGTCAAGCGATACGCTGACGTTCTTTGCATTGTCCATCGTGACAGCAAGGTTGTCAAAGACCCCATCATGGTGGAGCTTGTTGATCTTATCAGAAATTTTCACAACGGTTTCATCTAGGTGGTCGACAGTATTTTTTAATGCCGGGACCAATTTGTGCTCATTGACTGCTGCAACGACAATGTTGATCTCATGCATTGTCTCGCCAAACTTCTTGATCGCATAGGAGATCTCATCGCTATTGTCCTGCATCCATTTAGAAAAATGGTCGACAGAGGCGTTTACTTTGTTTGCAAGGTCGGAGATCTCATCAAAAGTATTTTCTATTGGATCGATAGAACTTGCATAGATGGGCTCGCTACTGATGAGCTTTGGAGTGAT
Source organism: Candidatus Rhabdochlamydia sp. (assembly GCA_030044075.1). Lineage (GTDB taxonomy): Bacteria > Chlamydiota > Chlamydiia > Chlamydiales > Rhabdochlamydiaceae > JABEVM01. The sequence continues at coordinate 3,045 of JASHWM010000100.1, forward strand.
CCCGACAGGGGGCGATTTAGGTGAGATGGAGATGGACTTTTCTCCAAGCAGGCCGGAGGTCTGCAAGGCGATCTCATCGGTATTATAGACCTTTACGCTTGAGTCGATCTTAAGTGTCAGCTGGTAAAAATAGACCTGGCCAAGCGCATCGGAAGGTTGTTCCCTTGCATTGGAGATCTCTTCTACAGAGACAACCTCCCCAATAGGCTTCCCTGCAAACAAGACCCTTGTCCCGATCCCGATCTTATTGATATTGGAAAAGCGGACATAGAGGGTTTTTTTGCCGTCCCCAACAGTAGGCTTAAGGAAAAGAATGATCGATACGATTAAAAAACACGCTACGAAGATGAACAGCCCGATCAACATGTTTTTAGTTTTTTCTTTCATATTACTCCTTAAAAGACCTTGGGTCTTGCGATACTGATTTACGTAAAAAAGAAATGATTGGATCGTCGATCTGCATAAAGGTGTCTGGCTTTTCAATATAGGCGATCTTCCCATCGTTGTGCAAAGCAAGCCTATCGCCAATATACAGGGCGGACTGGATGTCGTGTGTTACAACAATGCTCGTTGCTTGCAGCTCTTTTTGTGTTTTCACGATAAGTTCATTGATCTGCATCGATGTGATGGGGTCTAGGCCTGTGGTTGGCTCGTCATACAAAAGGATGGAGGGCCGGTAGACGATCAACCTTGCGAGGCCTGCCCTTTTGCGCATCCCCCCTGAGAGTTCGGAAGGCATTTTTTTTTGCGTGCCTTGCAGGCCGACCATTTCTAGGGCGTGGTCGACCCTATCGTTGATCTCTGCTTGAGAATAGGGCTTTCTTGTGACGGGATCGCCATGCTCTTTTAAATAAAAGCCTGTATTTTCCTCGATGTTCATGGAGTCGAAAAGCGCAGCGCCTTGAAACAACATCCCCATATTATAGATCGCTTTGTAGAGCATCGGGCCTTTTAGGTCGGAAATCCTCACTCCGTTCACATCGATCGTGCCGCTATCTGGTTTGGTGATCCCTATGATATGCTTGAGCAGGACGCTCTTTCCCACGCCGGACCGTCCCAGGATTACGAGCGTTTCGCCCTGGTGGATGTCAAGGTTCAGTCCATTCAGGACTGTGTGCTTGCCAAACTTTTTATATAAGTTGCGGATAATGATCATACCGTCCTTAAAACATCATATTGAGAACGTTCAAACCGAGCGTCAAAAAAAAGTTGCTCAGCAAAATGCAGATATAGCAGATCACTACACTATTTGTAGTGGCCTTTCCAACGCCTTCGGCGCCTCCGGTCGTCCTCATCCCCTTATAGCAGGAGATGGTCATGATGAGGGCCCCGAAAAAGAAAGCTTTGATGACCCCGATAAAAAAATCGAAGGTCGTGATATGCATGGGCATCGGACCAAAATAGTTGGAAGGGGACATTTCAAAGTAGTTGACAGAGATCAGATACCCTCCAAAAACTCCCATCACCATGCTGAAGATGGTGAGGAAGGGCATCATAATTGTTCCTGCGAGAAGCCTTGGCGAGATGAGGAAGCGGTGAGGGTTGACGGCCATTGTTTCCAGCGCATCGATCTGCTCGGTCACCTTCATTGTTCCAAGCTCTGCGCACATGGCGGCCCCTACCCTCCCGGTCACCATGAAAGCTGTCAGCACCGGCCCTAATTCTGTCATCATCGCCTTTGCGACCATTAGGCCTGTGACACTGGCAAGCCCTTTGTCTGATAGCTGATAGAAAGATTGGGCTGCAAGCACAAGCCCGGTAGAAAATCCCGTGATGGCGACGACAGGGAGCGAGGCCACTCCGACATTGTAGAGTTGTTTGAGAAGCAGGCGCACAGAGGGCGGTTTTTGGAGCGACACCTTCATCACATGCAAAATTAATTGGATATATTCGCCAATCGATGCCAGGAAGTCGAGCCGTTCATAAGCCCCTTCAAGCATTTCTTGTTTATTTACTTTTGATAAATTCATAATTTTAATATATTTCAAATCTAATTTGGATTGTAGAGAATTGCTTCATTAGGGTCAAATTAGTAATTGTAATTCCATTTCAAACTAAATTTTCCTTCTTGGTTTTCCTGAGTTTCAGCTTGAAGGACAAAGCCGTTCTTCAGTTCCACATCGACAATGACCTGGCTTGTGTCCATGCTCTGTGAAAGGGTGACCATAACGCCCTGCACGATGTATTTTCCAATTTGGACAGAGATTTCATCAGCGCTATTTGATGAGGAAACAATTGTAAAACGGTCTACCCCAAGGCTCTTTCGGATCGTCTCCAAAACATCGGTGCCCCCCTTGCCAGAAAGAGTGATGATCATTTGGGCAAGTTGCACTGCCTGGACCGGAGATATTTCGGAGAGGTCTTTATTGAAAAGGACCCTGGCGAGGATGGCGCTTGTCGGCATCTGGGGGATCGATTGAAAGGTGAGCTGAGGCGAAAGAAGCGGCCCTCGGAGAATAGCGATGACGGTCACGTCAGGGAGTGTTAGGTTGCCCTGGAGGTTGAGATAGGCCGTCTGTGAATTTTTGTGGGCGAAAATAATCTCTCCTTCGGAAAGGGAGAACTTTTTTCCCGAGAAAGTATAATAGCCTCTTTGGAGCAGCAGGGTCCCTGTTGCGATGACATTCGAAGTGGTCCCGCTGAGGGTAATTTCCCCGCCCCACTCCGATTGCAGGCCTTTGCCTTCCACAAGGATTTTTTTGGGAGCATCGATGACAAGGTCGAGCGAAAAGGGGAATGAGATCCTTTTTTTATTGAGGTTTTTAAATTCAAAAAATGCGGGCATGTTCACATACTTGACGGGAAGCATAGGCGTTTCGTCAGGGAGCCTATCGGGTATGAGGAACCTTGCCTCTGGGACAAGCCTTCCTTTTGCAAGGGCCCCATCGATATTCCCTTCAATCTCTACGCTGCCAGAGAAGCTGCCTTCGACAAAGTCCAGTGCAAGTGCGTTTAGATGCTGCATCTCCAATTCGATGCGGTAGGGGAATCGAAGCTGGGTGTCCAGAAGAAGGGTCCCTCCTGCGTCCAGCCTGCCGTCCTCTTGGTCCAGTGCTGAGAAGAACACCATGTCGATCTCTTGGTTGTTTGCCTGCAGCTTTGCCGCAATACTTTTTAAATAAGTCCCCGTGTAGTAGTTCTCATAGACTCCCTGGCTGCATTCGATCTCTCCTAAAAGCTTAGGTTCGCTGAGCGTTCCAGAAACAAGCAGTTGCCCCGACACCCATCCGGCAATATGGTTCGTACCCAGGTCGACAAAGTCAAAGATCTCTTCGATCTTTCCTTCCATCGTCAGTCCGGCATGGAATGGTTTGTCGGAGATAGGGGTGAACTTTGGCGGGAAGCTTTTGTAATCAACAGAAAAAGTGGAAGAAAGATCTAAAAACTGGTTCTCCGAGCCAACAAAATAGGAGTGCAGCTGCACAACCTGGTTTTCGAGGTGGACTTGGAATGACCCCTTCGCTTTGAAGTCGTCTTTTTTGATCTCCTGGCTCAAGATCCCCCTTTCGAGGAGGAGGAGGGCCCTTCCTTTAGGGGCGCTTCCCTGCTCATAAGCAAAATGCACATCTACGGACCCGAATCCCTTTAAATTGATGTAAGGGTTGAGAAGGGACAAAAAGTCCAAAGGGATATGTTTGCTTTCAATGTTGACATGGGAGCTATGTTCTGAAAGGACGATGTCGCCTTTTAAAAATCCGTCTTTGAACTCACCGTTGAAACCTTCTAGGCTGATTTGAGTTTTGCTTTTGTGGATGAGCGCTTGATTTTTTAAGATGAAATGGTTTTGGAGGATGGAGCTTTCAAGTTTTGTTATCGCAATCTGAACATCTTTTGCGTTTTTTCTGATCGAAAAATTAAGCAATGCTTCAAG
>JASHWM010000101.1 GCA_030044075.1 Candidatus Rhabdochlamydia sp.
AAGTCCACAGAGCCAGAGAAGTACAAGGATGGAGACCAGTGCAGGGACTTTATCTACGTTAAAGATGCTGTGAGGATGACCTGCGATTTCCTTGAGAACGACCTCGGCGGGATCTTCAATATTGGGCGAGGAGAGGCCGTGACCTGGAACCGCCTGGCAAACGCTCTTTTTTCTGCTGCAAGCAAGAACCCCAATATCCAGTATATTGAAACACCGGCCACCCTTGCTGCGCAATATCAAAATTACACATGCGCAGATATGGCCAAGTACAAAAAAGCATTTGAAGTGGCAAAAACATGCGAGTACAGTATAGAAAATGGCGTTTCTGATTATGTGACCAACTATCTGGCAAAGGATCAAAGATGGTAAAGCTTATAGGGATGATCAGCCAATTCAATCCCTCTCGCGTCCTGGTAATTGGCGACTTTATGCTCGACACTTATACGACAGGGAAAATCAGGCGGATCTCTCCTGAAGCGCCTGTATCAGTTCTGCATGTGCAGAACGAAGAAAGCAGGCCGGGGGGCGCCGGGAACGTGGTCCTCAACCTAGTCTCCCTCGGCGCTTCCGTAACTGCTGTCGGGCGGATCGGCCCCGACTATGCCGGGGAGGTCATCCTGGAAAGCCTTGAAAGGGAAGGCGTCAATGTTGAAGGGATCCTTGTTGAAAAAAGCTTTAAAACGCCTGTCAAGAACCGCCTTATCGCAGAATCTCAGCAGGTCCTCAGGGTAGATTTTGAGCAGGTCGTCCCCATCACTGAAGAGCTCGAGCAGCTTGTCGTCCAAAAGATCAATGGCCTGATGAACGATGTCCAGGTGGTTGCAATTTCCGATTACGGCAAAGGGTTTTTGTCCAGGTCTCTTCTTGTCACGACAATAGAGATGGCAAAAATGAAGGGGATCCCTGTGATCGTCGACCCCAAGGGCGACGACTTCACAAAATATCTCAGCGCCACTGTCATCAAGCCGAACCTTGCCGAAGCGTACGCCGCTGCAAAGCTTCCAACGGACACCCCGCTCTCACAAGTCGCAAAGACCTTGCTTGGTTTCTGCAACGTGAAGATGCTTTTGATCACACGTTCTGAGATAGGAATGTCCCTTTATTACAAGGATGGCTCCAGCTTTGATTTCCCCGTCCAGTCCAAAGAAGTCAAGGATGTTACCGGAGCTGGCGATACCGTGCTTGCAGTGATCTGCATTGCACTTGCCAACAATATTGATATCAAATATGGCGCCCAGCTTGCGAACATCGCTGCAGGGATCGCCATCGAAAGGATCGGCTGCGCCAGGATCCGCATCTCAGAACTTGCCGAACGACTCCTTGAGTTTGATGTTGAAAGCAAGATCTTTGATGAAGAGCACCTTTTTGCATTGCAGCAAGCGCTCCAAGGAAAGAACTATTGCGTCCTTGGCCTCGATAGCGCTCATGGCATGTCGACAGCTCTTTTCAAATGCATCCGAAAAATTGTCTTTGAAAATCCAGAGCGCAAACTCATTGTCTATGTCAGGGACAACTTCCCTGATGAGGAGTTTGTTTCACTTCTCTCCTCGCTTGCTGAAGTGGACTTTATCGTCCTCAAATGCGAGAGCTTGAAAAACCTCTGCGAGATCATTCATCCACAAGAGGTGTTTGTCATGGAAAAAGGCGAGCTCCTTACCCTGGACCACGCAAAAGATCTCATTGCCCATAAATGGATGGATCTGTCTGAGATCGGCTAGATCTACTGTAGACGAAGGCGGGACCAATTTGTACCGTTTCTGTATTCAGATGAAAGTGAAAATTCATTGCGATCATGGCATCTTGATCCATAGAGCGCCGGCTCTAAAAATTTGAGAACTAAAAAGCAGTTGGCCTGATAACGGGGAGCCCATAGGTAGAAGATTCATAAAAGGACCTGGATGGGCAAGACTGAAACCTGCGGATTATGAGTCCGATTAACATCCAAAAGGCGAAGGTCGATTGATACAACATTTTTTATATTTTTTTCGAATGCCATTTTCTCGTCGTGCTCCACAAGGACAAGGAGCGTTTCTTTCGGTTTTTACCATGAATCCCCCTGTTGTTTGTAGGTAAACTAATTGTATATCAGTTGTTTGTGAAAAAATCAATCACCAAATAATGTTTTTTGTGTTTGGTGTTAATTCATTTTTCGTGATAGCCTTATTACTAAATAAGGATTTAAAAAATATGCTTTATCCATTTATAGGTCGCAAAAGAGAGCTGCAGCTCCTCAATGAACTTTTTAAAAAGAAATCATCAAGTCTTGTTGTTCTCCGAGGAAGACGTCGAATAGGAAAAAGTCGCCTTGCACAAGAGTTTGCCAAAAATACAACCCACTTTGTTTTTTCAGGGTTGCCTCCTACGAATGATGTTTCAGCAAAAGACCAAAAAGAAGAATTCGCAAGACAACTTCAGCGCGAATTAAAGATTCCTTTGCCTCAGGCGGATGACTGGGGAGATCTATTTTGGTTGCTTGCTGAACAATCAAAAAAAGGGAAAATAGTCATCATTTTGGACGAAATTAGCTGGATGGGTTCAAAAGACCCTACATTTCTTGGAAAACTAAAAACAGCTTGGGATCTGTATTTTAAAAATAACCCTCGGCTGATTCTTATTCTTTGCGGATCGATTTCAAGTTGGATTGAAGAGAATATCCTAAGCAGTACTGGATTTATGGGTAGGCTCTCTTTAGATCTTATTCTCGAAGAACTGCCATTATACGAGTGTAATGAATTTTGGAATGCAGAACAAAATAGAATATCTTCTTTTGAGAAATTTAAGGTTCTGTCTGTTACAGGAGGAGTACCTCGTTATTTAGAAGAGATTCTTCCTAGCCAAAGTGCGGAAAGTAACATCCAAAGACTATGTTTTCAAAGAGAAGGATTTCTTTTCAGTGAGTTTGAGCGAATTTTTTCAGATTTATTCTCAAGCAGGAGTACAACTTACAAAAAAATTGTAGAAAGATTGGCTGAAGGCCCATCAGAACTGAAAGATATTTATGCAGCGCTAAATGTGGAAAAGAGCGGGGTTGTTTCTGAATACATGGATGACTTGGTTGCAGCTGGATTTGTTTCACAAGATTTTACATGGCATCTTAAAACGGGTTTGGACTCCAAGCTAAGTCATTATCGCTTAAAAGATAATTATTTGAGATTTTATCTAAAATATATTAATCCGAACAAAAAGAAGATTGAAAGGCAAGGAATGAAATTGCTACCTGGCTGGCAATCAGTTATGGGTTTACAGTTTGAGAATTTAGTTTTAAGTAATCGAAAAATTATTCATAAAATTCTTGGAATCGAGGTTTCAGAAATTGTCAACGATAATCCACTATTTCAGAGGAAAACTGCAGATCGACCTGGTTGCCAAATTGATTATTTTATACAGACTAAGTTTGGGACTTGCTACTTATGTGAGATCAAATTTAGTAGTAAAGAAATAACAGAAAATGTAGTCGATGAAGTAAAACAGAAAATTAAAAGACTATCAATGCCCAAAAATTTATCGATTAGGCCTGTTTTGATCCATGTTTGCGGAGTAGATGAAAAAGTACTGGAAAGCGATTTTTTTTCTTCGATTATCGATTTTAAAGCTTTACTAGAGGGAAGATAGTCGCAAACCTTTAGATATAGTTTTCTTGTTAACTTTTAGTCTAGCAGCAATCATTTCATTTGAAAGTCCCAAAGCTTTTAATTCTTCGATTTTCGGGGTTAGAATTTTATAAATAGATGAACTTTGATAGCAGAGGATTTTGACTAACATGTGGATCTCGGAAACGGTACGAATTGGTCGCTCCTTCGTCCTGAATGATCAACATTACCCCACGAATCTCAATTAACAACAACGTGAAAATGAGAGAGATAGGGAGTCTTGTCTGATTGGGTTTGATTGATGCTTTCTGTACTTTTTTGGCTTTGATCCCCCCAAATTCCCTCATGGATTTGATTGACAGTTGTCCGGAATTTCCGGACAGTTGAATCAAGAGGTTTCCTTATGAAGAAAATTCTATCTTTCCTAAGGGAGAACTTGTACTCTCGATTGGCTGTAAAAGGAGGCTTCAAATGAGAGCAATTTTAGTTCATGGCAATGGCAAAAGCAAGCCAACTGATAACTGGTTGCCTTATCTCAAGAAAGAGCTTGAGAAACTGGGTATTGAAGTAGATGCTCCACAATTTCCTGATACAGAATTAGCTAGAAGTTCCTATTGGCTCCCATTTCTGGAAAAATTGAAAGCAGATGAAAAGACACTTATTGTGGGACACTCCTCTGGGGCTATTGCAGCCATGCGCTATGCTGAAACGCATCGTATCTTAGGTTCTGCTTTGATAGGTGCTTACTACACAGATTTGGGCATAGAAGCGGAGAAATTGAGCGGCTATTTTGAGACACCTTGGAATTGGGAAGCCATTAAGAAAAATCAAAAATGGATTATTCAATTTGCTGGCGCAAATGATCCATGGATTCCTATTAGTGAGGCTCATGTGATTAGGGATCGATTGCAAACTGACTACCATGAATCGCCTGATCAAGGTCATTTTGGAGGGGATTACTACAAGGAGACTTTCCCTGAGCTTTTAGAGGCCATCAAAAGAAAAACAGGAAAATGAAGGTTGGATTATAGATGCATTTACAAGGCTGGTTCTTTAGATCAGCGATGTGAACACCAACAATCCGCAAGATGGTCATCTACTAGTCCAACTGCTTGCATAAATGCATAGATGATTGTGGAGCCTACAAAGGTCATTCCTCTTTTTTTGAGATCCTTTGAAATTGTGTCGCTGATAGGTGTGAAAGCAGGAACATCTTTAAGAGATTTCCTTCGTGTCACAATCGGCTTTGCATCTACAAAGTTCCATACATATTTGGAAAAGGAACCGAACTCCTTCTGGATTTGTAAAAAAACAGATGCATTTTGACGTGTAGCATAAATTT
>JASHWM010000102.1 GCA_030044075.1 Candidatus Rhabdochlamydia sp.
AAGAAGGGCGCTCCCGGCAATTTCGATCTCTGATGTCGGGCATATGAGCTGCACAGCAAACGATGTCGGCTACGAAAAGGTTTTTTCAAGGGCGATAGAAGCCCTTGGGAAGAAAGAAGATATTTTTATTGGACTGACGACGAGCGGAAATTCGCAGAACATCATTGAAGCTGTTGCAACGTCACAGGCGATGGGACTTAAGACGGTGGCTTTTTTAGGAAAAGACGGGGGAAAGCTCAAAGGGAAGTGCGATTTTGAGCTTGTAGTGGAAGGTTTTCGCTACGCCGACCGGATCCAGGAAGCGCACATGAGCGCAATCCATATCATCATTGAGATGGTAGAGAAAAAACTATTTTCATGAATGTTGAAAGGGCTGTTATAGAAATCATCGAAGGAAAGCGCAAGAATGATTTTTTAAAGGCTGCGCTCTATTTGCTCAGCAAGATGTACGGCATTGGCGTCAGACTTCGAAATAATTGGTACGATAGATTTCGCAGTCCCGTAAAAGTTGATGCAAAAGTGATCAGCATCGGGAACATTGTTGCAGGGGGAAGCGGGAAAACTCCGATGGTCTGCTACTTAAGCAGCCTATTGAGAGACCGCTTTAAGGTGGCTATTTTGACAAGGGGATATCGGTCCCATGTAGAAAGGACAAACCAGGTGGTCCTTTTGAAGGATGAGAACCAGAAAGAGTGCGGAGATGAGCCGCAGTGGCTGTCTCAAAAGCTCCCAAACATTCCGATATGGGTGGGTAAAGATCGGGCAAGGTCTGCAAAAGAGGCTGTAAAAAATGGCTCCAACCTTCTCATCCTGGACGATGGGATGCAGCATCGCAACCTTCATCGGGATGTCGAGATCGTGATGATGGACGCAAGCGATCTTTTTGGTAAGGGATATTATCTCCCTAGAGGGTATTTGCGCGACGACCCCAAGCGACTTGCTTTTGCAACCCTGATCGTTGTCCATCCTATTGCAGATGAGAAGGACTACGAAGATGCAGTAAAAGCTTTGCGGCCCTTTACAAGCGCTCCCATTGCAGGCGCTGCAATGACCCTGGAAAACACACAAGAGCTCCAGGGAAAAAAGGTCGGGCTTTTTTGCGGAATCGCAAAACCGGAGCGTTTTTTACGCTCTGTAAAAAAAGAAGGGATCGATGTTGTGGGTACCCTCTTTACACCTGACCATCAGATCCCAAACAAAGAGGATCTCGCTGTTTTTGCAGAGCGTGTAAAAGAGAAGGGAGCCGGGTTTTTGGTCTGCACAGAGAAAGATTTTGTAAAGTTGGATGACACCCCTTTGCCTTTGCCGGTCGCTGCGATCGCTGCAAAATGGGTCATCACTCAAGGCGAAGGCCATATAAATAAAATGATTGAAAGTTTAGGTGGATAAATGAGCGAACAATATAAAGTAACTCTCCCCAAGCTGGGTGAAAGCATTCTAAACGCTACCGTCGTGCAATGGTTCAAAAAAGTCGGCGAAAGGGTCGAGCGCGATGAGCCTCTTCTAGAAGTTTCTACTGACAAGGTGAACAGCGAAATTCCTTCGCCTGTCGCAGGGGTTTTAGAGAAGATTTGCGCTGAGGTGGAACAAGACATTGAAGTGGGCGCCCTCCTTGCCATTGTCCGAACAGGCGATGCTGCTATTGTCACAGAGGCTCAAGCTATCCCTGCCGCTAAAGAAGAGGAAGCTGGATCGGAAGACAAAAGCACGTTCTTTTCACCCGTTGTCCTTCGTCTTGCCGGAGAGTTTGGGATCTCGATCGATGAGCTGAAAAAAATCCCTGCCACTGGTGTAGGAGGAAGGGTGTCCAAGAAAGACCTCGAGGCCTACATGGAAAAGCGAGCTTCAAAGCCGACGTGCAAACACGAGGCTCCTTCCTCATCGGTAGAAAGGGTCAAAATGACAGGCATGAGAAAAGCCATCGCTGACAACATGGTGCGCTCTTTCTACGAAGCTCCCCACGCCAGCTTGATCACTGAGGTCGATGTGACCGATATCCTTGCGATCGTTCAAAAAGAAAAGGAAGCATTCTTTTTGAAGCATGGAGCAAAATTGACGATCACAAGTTTTATTGCAAGAGCCATCACCAAAGCGTTAAAATCCTATCCTTTGCTCAATTCCTCGCTCGATGGGGATACCATTGTCGTTAAGCACTTCGTCAACCTAGGAATAGCCGTCAGTGTTTCTGGAGGGCTCATGGTCCCTGTTGTGAAACACTGTGAAGGGAAGAGCTTGACAGAGCTTGCGATAAAAATTCATGAGCTGTCCCAAAAAGCAAGAGAAGGAAACCTTTCTGTCAATGATGTCCAGGAAGGTTCAATCAGTTTGACCAACTTTGGGATGACGGGAATTTTAATGGGAGTGCCGATCATCCGGTATCCTGAAGTTGCCATCATCGGTGTCGGCGCTGTCCACAAAAAGGTCACCGTGCTCGAGGACGATCTCTTCGGCGTACGGTCGATGGTCCACCTCTCCCTTACTTTCGACCACAGGATCTTGGATGGCATCTATGGATGCGAATTCCTTTCGCTGCTCAAGAAAAATCTGGAGAGCGATCTCTTTATTGACTAGTGCTTGCTAGAAAAGCAAAGCGGCAAAAAAAAATTGAGTTGGAATTCCCTTTTTCTTACCCTCCTCGTTAATTATCTAGAGGAGGACAAGTATGAGGGTGTTTTTTTTCCTTATGGCTGCTTTGCTTGCATACTCAGGTCATGCATCGGGCATGTTTCAGAATCCAGAATCCCAAATCATCATTGTTGAAAAGTTCTTGCCTCCCGAATCATCCGATAAGTTGATACGTTTTTACAATCGGAGTAAGCAAAACCTCTCAAAAAGCTCAGATAACCAGGTCGAATTTAATTACTCAACAGACCCTCGCATTTTGGAAATGGTTTCGGGGATTTCCAAAAAGGTGCTTGGCATTATGAAGAAAAGATACGGCATCAATGCATCTGACTATCACATCGACCATTGCAGCATGTACGCAAGGATCGAGGGCAATTCGTGCTCCTACCATGCTGATAATATCACCTTTTTTTGCCCCGTCCATGGAAGGGACCAAAGTTACCTCAGGGCCCACTGCGATGGGAGCTGCCAAGGGGCAACCTACATGCCGAATCATACCCCTTGGCGGGAGTTCACTGCTTTGCTTTATCTGAATGATGACTTTGAAGGGGGAGAGATCGTATTCGAGGACGGTCCTTATAACCAGCTCTATCGAAAAATAATCCCCATGCGGGCAAATACCCTTGTTGTTACACCAAATGGAAAAGACTTCTACCACGAGGTGCTGACTGTAAGGAAAGGGACGCGCTACTCACTGCATATTTGGTATACAAGCGACCCCAGATACCGCCATCCGTTATTTCGGTGATAAAAAAGGAAAAAACCCTAATTCTGGAGCATTTTTCAGGTGCGGGTTTCTTCAACAATCCGGTCTAAAGATCCTATCAGGTAGAATGGAATCGAAAGAACCTTTCCATGGAGGGATAAAGCATGTTCGGAAATCCGAATGCCTATGCGACTGCTTTTTTCTTGAAGAAAGCCCTGCAATGAGCGAAGTGTTCCGGTTGCTCCAGCTTTTACTTCGACTGGCATGATTTCAGAATCAACAGTGATGACATAATCGACTTCTGCCTGTCCCCCATTTGTCCTTTCCCAAAAAAGCAGAGGCGCATTTTGGAAGGAAGGAGAATAGGCGAGAAGTTCTTGTCCGACAAACTGCTCGGAGATCACTCCTGAATTGATTTGCAAAATATCCTGATCAAAAAATAGATTTGCGTCCACTTTTGTGATTGTTTGAAGAAGGCCCACATCGAGATAGAGTAGTTTGAACCGATCATCTTTTAGATAGGCATGAAGAGGAAGCCCGGAAGCTGTAGTTGCAAAAACGCGTTGCAAAAGCCCGGCATGGCAAATTAAATCAATCGCAGGTTTTAGATCTCGTGATCTGATTTCTTCATCAATACGCCGGTATTTGAGTATTTGGGCGATCAAGGCGGGGGCTTTTTGGAAAACTATCTGAAGGTATTTATGTTGGGTCCTTTTTGCATATTTGCCAAAATCGCTTTCGTATGCCTGAAGAATGCGATGGTGTACTCTTTGCGATTCAAGGAGCGAATCCTGTTGTAAACTGCTCATAATAGCAGAAGGCATTCCGCCAATAAACAGATAGCGTCGTACCCATTTGAGGAGTTCGATATGTTCGAGGTCGCTGGGAGGATGTTTGAGACTAAATTCCAAAAGTCGTTTTGCAATAAAGGGGGATGCCGCTTGTAAATATTCGATAAAAGAAAGAGGGCGGAGGTAAAGGAACTCAACTCTCCCGACCGGAAAGCTAAAATCTTCTTCGCGCAGCAAAAATTCAAGAAGAGAGCCCGCTGCTATTATGTGTAATTTAGGCATCTTTTCTTTAAAATATCGAAGCGAGATCAAAGCCTCAGGGCAGTTTTGGATTTCATCGAGAAAAAGTAAGGAAAGACCTTCCTTAATGGGCTTTCTGAGCGCAAATTCCAACCTGGTCAAAATCTCCGAGGGCTCGCGTGTCGAAAAGGCTCCCTTAAGTTCGGGCCTGTTCTCAAAATCGACGATAGCGATGTCCTCAAAATGATCCTTGGCAAAATGCTCCACAAGAAAGCTTTTGCCAACCTGTCTTGCTCCGCGCAGCAGGATGGGAAGGTGTTCTTTTCGGTCCTTCCATGCAATAAGTTCTGCTTCCAAGGTTCTTTTCATGGCTATAACTCCTACCTAAAATTACCAATTTTTGGTCTTTTTTGGTACCAATTTTAACCATAAATATATAAGTAGCTTAATATAAAGATATTATCATTGATCAATGAGAGAGGGAAATACACGATTCCTTTTTGAAGGGGAGCTGTTTTGATTATATCAAAATTTTTTAGAGAGGAAATAATTGAAGCTCAGCTTTGCCATCAGATATTCCGATGACAATTAGGCAGAAACGAAAAGAAAGCCCAAATTTTCTAAAAGGATCGCCACACCATTATAGGTCAGCTTTCCTTTGTCGTTGTACATTTCTTGGAAATCTTCATCTGTCAGCCGGCCTTGATCATGCTCTCTTTGCAGGTGTTCGTTGATCGTCATGTAGGCATTGTCCACGATGATTTTTTCAAAAATGGCGAGAATATAATGTCCTGGCGTACAGCTTTCTGTCAGAACTGTTTCGTAATCTTCTTTGAGCAAATCAAGAAAGAAAATAATGGATGGATCATTTTTTGCAAGGGTCATGTTGTTGTTCAGTCCCCAATCATCGCCGACCAGGTGCCTTGCATGGCTGAGAATGTGAAGTTCTGCACCTGCTTGAAAGTTGTCAAGAAGGAGCTCTTCTTTGTATTCCTGGACCCATCTCCTGACCAGATTATCAAGAGTTTCCGGACGCTTCAAGGCGCGTCGGAACTGGCCAAGCGTCTCTTCGTAGATTCTTGGAGTGCACTGAGTGGCAGCTTCGGCAATCTCTGAAAAAATGAACTGCTTTTCCTCTACTGATAAAGAAGGCTTTTGCAGTTCCACTATCAGGTTTTTAAGGACCTTTTCTAAATCTTCATAATATTGCGCACTGGTTCCAGGGACATTTGGACGTTTTGCTTCTACAAAGTCAATATATCTTAGGAGCGTTTCTTTGAGCTCTGTAGTGGCGGATCCGTTAAAATGTTCCACATCTCTGTAAACTTCATCAAAGCAGATAATAAAGGTATTCATGTCGACATCCTGGACATCTTGCATCAGCTCTTCAAAGTTAAAAGGATCTGGACGATCAGCCTTTCTTTGCTGGTTAAGCGAGTAGTTTCCAGCAATATCGGCAATCTCATCGGGAACTTCAATGGGAGGTGATGGGAATGGGACGCTGATCCCTGCTCCGCCTATGAGCGGGATGCAGCGATATAATGATTCTCTTGGAACTTCTCTTCCTATCAGCCAATAAAATGTGCTGACGATCCAGTTGTATGCGATCGCATAATAATGAAGAAAATAGACTAAAAATTCAGACATGGCGATGAGGCCTTCATCCACGGGGGCCATATTATCCAGGTTGTCTTGTCTTGGCGTGATCGATGAATCAAAGAAAGAAGGGTCGTAGGGCCGCTCTTCAAAGTGGAGGTTATTAATCTCCTGATTAATTCTATTATTATTGATTGGATTAATCATAAATTATATAAATTTTTTAATATTATAGTATAAATGGGCATTAATATAAATGGGAATTTGCCGATTTTCAGGCAAAGAAGTGACTTAAGAATTTCAAGCAATTTAAAATAATTTTATTACCCTTGAGCGGAAGAAAATCCAGGCTCATCATGTAAAAGATAGAGGTTTTCAGTTTTGATGATATCAAACTTTTTTTGATGCAATTCTTGCAAAAGATGCAAAATTTCTTCAGGAGGGACAAATTCTTTGTTCTTCGTAGTGAATCTGCAACGGTATTGTTCTATGCAAAATGTCTCTTTTTGTCCTTCGGGCCAGATCTTAGCGCCACGATTGCTGACAAGGGAAAGGTGTAGGTTTTTATGTTCTTTAGGGACTTTGGCAAGGAATGTCTCGGCGTTTGATGGATCATAGACAAATACATCGACACCGATCAGTTTTCTTGAAATATGGGTCTCTTGGGTTTGATGTAGCGAGACGATCTTGGTCGTTTGGACATAGTGGATAGGATGAAGGTGATTTGGGCCTTGTCCCAAAAATTTTACCACAGCTTGGGCAAATTCTTTTGTCCCGACTTTTTCACGGCTTTTGCCTTCTTGGAAAATGTCATAGGTATGGTAGCCCTCCTCGATCGTTCTCAGCCAGGCATTATGAATGCGGGAGGCGACCTCCGTTTCTCCAAGGTGCACGAGCATGGCGATCGAAGCAAGCAGGATCCCTGATGGGTTGGCAACATTCTGGCC
>JASHWM010000103.1 GCA_030044075.1 Candidatus Rhabdochlamydia sp.
CCAACATTCGGATAGATGGCGGAAGATGCGGTTCTATTAATTAGATGTGGAAAGAGTTTTCGATCAAAAGTTGAATTTGTCCACCAGTCAATTCATTTAAATTTTAATAACTTAAGTGTTTAAAAAAAATACTTCTTTTGTTATTAATTTGACTTTGTTCACTAAAATGTGTACGATATGTGAAAAAGAGCTTGTCCGCATGGGAAGGTGGGAGCCACGAGATCTGGACAAATGGAGAAGATTCAGAACCTGTCCCTAGGCACCGAGAAATCAATGAGAATTTAGCCAAGAAAATACTGCAGGTAGCGAAAAATCATCCGCCAAAAAAGAAGTGATAGGAGGAATGTGAATGATGGAACTTGAAGGAAGAGTTTGGAAAGATCCTAATAGTTCATGGTGGCTTGTTGAGATTTCGTTCTTAGATGTCATGACCCAAGGAAAGACAAGAAAGGAATCCTTGGAAATGATCAAGGATGCTGTGATGGAGCTTTTACAGGATTCTTATGAGGATTTTTTGGATAAGCGCTTTCAGCTTACTGTGAATCTCTATGAAGATGGTGTTATTGGCATGGGCGCCTCGGATGATAAACTTCTCTTTGCACTTGGTCTAAAAAGGCAGAGGTTAAGAAGTGGTTCGACTATTCGTGAGGTTTCCAAGAGATTGAAATCAAAATCACCTAATGCCTATGCCAGATATGAAAGAGCGCAGGCTAGGCCAAGCATTGAAAAATACGCTGAGCTTTTACAAGCAGCAAACCCAAATAGAAGACCTCTCCTTGTCAGCTAACACTTTAGAAATGGGGAATAACGAATCTAAGAAACTGCATATAAAATAATTTAATTTTTTATAATAAATTGTTTATAAATAGTTGTCATTTGGTAGTTAGTTACTCTGTTAATGGGATTGAATCAAAGAGATTTGGCTTTTTCATCTCCTATATAGTAGGGCCATAAAAAGCAATTTATCCATTCTTGTCTAACTAAGGCTGGCTCAAAAGAATTCAAACTGGCATAATTCTTTTGGTCGGAGATCTTAAAGATGAAGCGCATTGTCATACTTGGTTCAACAGGTTCCATAGGGACCCAGACTTTGGATATTGTCAGACAGTACCCTGATAAATTCAAAGTCGTTGGACTCTCTGCCCATACAAATATTGAAAAATTACAAGAGCAGATGCAAGAATTCAGGCCGGATGCCATATGCATCACGGATAAGGCAAAGGCATCTTCTTTCCAAGCAGATATTCCTCTATTCATAGGAGAAGAGGGGCTTTCAAAAATAGCAACCCTCGAATGCGACCTTTTAATCAATGCCCTTGTAGGTTCTGCAGGCCTGGTCCCTACCCTTGAAGCAATCAAAAAAGGGATTGCCATCGGCCTTGCAAACAAGGAGACTTTGGTGCTTGCCGGAGAGATCGTGATGCGCGAGGCTGAGAAATATGGGGCTCCGATCATCCCGATCGACTCTGAGCATTCCGCCTTGTTCCAGTCGCTAAGATCGGGGAAGAGGTCCGAGATCAAGAACCTCTATTTAACGATGGGAAAGGGAAAAATCGCGGAAATGAGCGATGATCAGTTAAAAAATGTCACGATGAGCGACATTTTTTCCAGGCCTGCTTGGAATATGGGCACTAAAATTACCATCGACAGCGCGACCTGCATGAACAAGGCGTTTGAGATCATTGAAGCGAGATGGCTTTTTGATGTAGCGCCAGAACAGATCAAAGTGATTGTCCATCCCGATTATATCTGCCATTCGCTTGTTGAGTTTACAGATGGAAGCATTATCACGGAGCTTGGCACTCCTGATATGAAACGCTACACGCAACATGCCCTCTTTTATCCTGAAAGGGCAATAGCTGCCCCTTCAGCATTTATGGACCTTTTTGGAAAAACGTTGCGGTTTGAAAAGCCTGCGTTTGATAAGTTCCCATGCTTGGATATGGGCTATATGGTTTTGAAGATGGGAGGGATCATGTCGGCGGTGCTGCATGGCGCAGACCACGTTGCGGTGAAAGCCTTTAGTGATGGCAAGATCGGTTTTATGGACATCTCTGGAGTCATTGCAGAAACCATCCAAAGAACGGAAAATATCGTGAGCCCTGATATTCATCAGATCATAGAAGCTGAGAAAAATGCCCAAAAAACCGCAATGGAGATTTTAGGAAAATGATATCAGTAGTGATCACAGCAGCAGGAAATTCTACAAGGTTTGGCGAGAACAAACTCCTTTCAGACATAGGAGGAATGCCTTTGCTTGTAAGGGCGGTCCTACAATTTACCAAATGCGAGAGGGTAGATGAGATCATTGTGTCCACCCGCAGACAGGATATCGCCTTTTATCAGGATCTTTTCAAGAGCCATGGACTTGATATTTTAGTGGTGGAAGGGGGAGCTGAGAGAATCCAGTCCGTATATAATGGCGCTAGGGCATCGAAGGGAGATATTATCCTCACCCATGACGGAGCAAGGCCTCTCACACCCGTATGGCTTATCGACAACTTGATCAAAGAAGTTGAGGAGCACGGCGCTGCGATGACAGCTGTTGCTCCTACAGCAACGATCAAATATGCTGAAGAGGATATGATCATCCAGAGGTCCCTTGCAAGAAATACGACGTGGATTGCGCAAACGCCGCAAGGGTTTCGACGCGATATTTTGCTG
>JASHWM010000104.1 GCA_030044075.1 Candidatus Rhabdochlamydia sp.
AGAAGGGACGATCGCAACCATGACAGATCCGATGAATGCAATCCCGATGCCGATAAGAAGTGTGGGCTTTCGGCCATAGCGATTGGCCAAGGGGCCGTAAGGGATGTTGCCAAGGGCATATCCGATCAAAAAAATTGTCAGCGTCATCTGGGTCATGCCAGAAGAGATCTCAAGCTGCCTGGCAATCTCAGGGAATGCAGGAGTAAACAGTACGGCCAAGATGCTTGTAAATACCGTTAGGAGCAGAAGGGAAAATACGCTTGGCCTTGTCTTCAAAATGTACTCCTCATGAAACTAGAATTTATAGAGGAAGACTGGAGGGAGTGCAAGTGTTTTGAATTGTCAAAAGATAACTTTTTTTGGTTTTTTTTCTGGAAATAGTATTTGATATTCTTTTCTATCATCGAGGTGGTCGTAATGCGAAGGCTATGGAAATGTTTGGGAGGATCTTTACTTGTTATGCAGACGGTTTTTCTTGGAGGAAGTGAACATTTTTGTCCTAAAGAGACAGCTTATTTTCAGAAGATGCCAAAAGCTGAGCTTCATTTGCATCTTGGAGGTTCTTTCCCAGTGGCCTACCTCTATTCGATTGCAACAAACGAGCAAAGAGAGCAATTAGAAAACCAGTTGAAGCTGATAGAAAGCAAGGTCGATTATCATGAAGGTTTCAAGGTTTTTTCTTTGATCAGCCAGATTGTCAACACCGAAGAAAAAATCCAAAAAGGTGTTGAGGCCTTATGCCAGGCTTTAAAGGAAGATGGGGTTGTCTATGTCGAGATCAGGAGCGGCCTCAAAGACTTGGGGATGGGCCTTGAGGCCTATCTCAAGGCGATCTTGCGGGGAATAGAACATGAGGCCACACAGGAGTTTAATGCAAAGCTCCTCCTCAGCCTTCAAAGGCATTCCTCATTAGAAATGGCGAGAGCTACGGTCGACCTTGCCATGCAATACAGAGACCTTGGAATCGTTGGGATCGATATCTCGGGAAACTCGACGCTCGGCCAAATTGAAACGATCATGCCGGAGCTTCTCCGCGCAAAAGAAGCGGGACTTTCTCTTATCGTTCACGTTGGAGAAGTTCCCGATGAAAAAGACCAGATAGACCTGCTAAAAGCGCTACAGCCTTCGCGTGTTGGCCATGGGGTCTTTTTGACTCCTGAGGCAACAGACTGGGTCGTCGTAAACAATGTTCCTCTTGAAGTATGTCTGACAAGCAGCGTCCTTGTACAGATGATCGACCACTACGACAAGCACCCTGGTATCCAGCTGTTTCAACAAGGGCATCCGATCGTATTTTGTACGGACGACCCTCTGATATTTTCCACTACTCTGTCCAAAGAGCTGGCCCTTGCAAGCAGGTATTCAGGGCTTTCATTAGAAGAAATTACCAAGATCGTGAAAGAATCTTTTGATTATAAGATAGGCAACTAAAAAAAATCAGTTTGGAAGTTTAAAAAAAAAGTAATACGATCTTGTAAAAAATACTATTCCTTGTCTTTGTTATATAGGTTGATTATGCGAGGTTGGTTAACTGCCAAAACCATTTGGATAGCGGCTCTTGGATGCAATGTTTCTAATGCTACAACCGTTTTTGCAGCTGATGAAAGCTTTGCAAAGACCTCTACAATAAAAGATCCCTGCCCAGAGCATATCAGCGTCAGCCATACAGAAGGGAAGGGCCTTGGCTATTCCAAAGGCTATTCATCCTTGGACGTTTTTTGGTCCCAGCCCTATGCTAGCAAAAAAGTTGTGCCATATGTTGATCTAAGAGGTCATATTTTTAATGATGGGAAGTATGCTGCAAATGCTGGTTTTGGATTCCGTTATCTGAGTGATTGCTATAAGCAGGTATGGGGAGGCTATGCGATGTATGATTACCTGCAAACCAGCAAAAGGCCTTATAACCAGGTAGGAGCTGGGCTTGAAGTCCTTGGAGAGAATTGGGATGTGCGCATCAATGGTTATGTGCCAGTTGGCAAAAAGAAAACGAATATCTACCGATTTTATTATGAAGATTTCGATGGGAAGGGAGAAGGAGACCCAGGTCTTGGCCTTGGGGCTTTGAACTTGCCGGGGTTTGCTGTAAAGGCAAGAGAGCAATTTGCACTAAACGGGGTCGATACCCTAGCCGGCTATCATTTATGCAGAATGCGGTTTCTCGAATTTCATGTTGGTGCAGGGCCCTATTACTATTGGGGAAATTCTGCAAAAACGACAAATGCTTTTCGCTCTAAGCACAAACACTCCTTTGGAGGGCGCTTTGCAATCGGCCTTTCCTTTTTGGACTATGTTTTTTTGGAGGGGCTTGCAAGTTATGATGCGCTCTTTAAATGGACCGGCCAGGGAACCCTGGTATTGAGCCTTCCTTTTGACCTTACGTTCAGGCTAAACAAATCAAAGAAGAATTCTGCTTGTTCGGAGAGTTCTTATTGTCTTAAAAAGAGGCTTTATCAGCCTGCCTTGCGCAATGAGATCATTGCTGTCGATAGCATCAATCGATTTTCGACAAGCCCTCAAATTTTAGATCCCGAGTATCACCCATAAAATGGAGTAGCCAATGTTTTTTACGAAGTGGCTCACAGGCTCTATCGTTTTCTTAAGCGTTCTTTCTGGCCATTTAGAAGCAAAATCCGGCGTCAAAGGCGACAGGGCGGATTATATCATTGTCGGGGTTGGCACGGCAGGAGGACTTCTTGCAGAAAGGCTGACGGCAGATAAAAAAACCTCTGTGATCGCCCTGCACCCGGGCAAGAACTTTACTGATTCCTTCATTCTAAAATATGCCCAGAATTTGGTTTATTCTGTTGGCCAGAGCTTTCTTGGCTTTCCCCCTTCTTTTGATCCGGCAAATTATGATCTCCCTCCTGAGATCCAGCAGCAGTTCTCAAATTTCATCCAACTGATCAATGCCTCCGTACAAAAACTCTATGTCACAGGGCAGACAACGCCTCAGACGTTTGCGGACGATCGGGTGCTTTCTTGGGTAATTGCCCAACCGGCCGGAGGGGCCTCTTCTGTCAATGCCGGCGCGTGGGTCCGCGTCACAGAGCAGGTCTTATCGCAATGGCAAGCGATCGCCGGGCCCGATTGGTCGGTCTCAAACCTTATGCAGATCTATAAGGACTTAGAAAAATATCAGGGCAAAACAGCAAATAAAAGTGCGCGCGGATACCATGGGCCCATCAGGGTCACTCAGGATCCTCCCACTTCCATATTGGCGAATAAATTCGCTGAAGCGATGGTACGGGCAACGGGTATTTCTCCTGTTGTTGATTATAACGATCCGAGCACTCCATTGAGTGTGTCACCTCAGATGCAATCAGCCCACCGCGGCGACAATGGCTTCTTCCGCGTCAGCAGCGTAAATGCCTTCCTCAATGAACATGTCATGAAACCAGATGGCAAAGGAACAAATGGGAGGAAGCTCCAGGTCAATTTCAACAGCACAGCCCTAAAGGTGCTCTGGAATGGCAAGACAGCCGTCGGTGTGCAGTATATGCAAGACGGGAAGCGCAAAACCGCCTATGCTAACAAAGGGGTCATTGTTTGTGCGGGCCTTGGAAGTAGTCCATTTTTACTTCATTCAGGAGTGGGACCGGCAGGCCTCCTCAGCTCCCTCGGCATTCCTGTCATCTACGACAATCCAAATGTTGGACAGGGACTTATCGACCAAACTCCCGTTCCTATTGTGTTTGCGACAAATCCTGCAGATTCCAACGCTGGGTCGACGACAGTTTTTTCTGCTCTTGGAAACTTTCCCACGCCAAGCGGGAGCCCTTCAGGCAGGCAGATCCGCTTTGCAACGATTGATGCAATTCCAGGGATTACTCCAGTGATCGTCGATCTTTTACAGCCACAGAGCAGAGGGTCGATCACGATCTCCAGCAGAGATCCTCTCGTGCAGCCTGTGATCGATTTTGGACTATTATCTGATCCCGGAGGTGAGGACCTGTCTGTTTTGAGCGATACCTTTCAAACCTATGTAAAAGATCTTGCGATTCAACTGCAAGCAATCGACCAGCAGTACCAGCTCCTTTTGCCTCCTCCAGAAATCCTTGATGACCTTTCTTTAGTTGAGGCGTACATCCAAGCAATTGCGGGAACGGATTTTCATTACCAGGGCCATTGTCGGATGGCACCCTTAGGTTCTGGCGGAGTTGTCGATTCAAAAGGAAGAGTATACGGGGTAAGTAATCTTATTGTTGCAGACAACTCGATTGTTCCTTCTCCGATCGATGGAAGCCCGATGACGTCCGCATATCTTATTGCGGCAAATATTGCGAGGCTTTTAGGGTATTAGAAAGACTATTGCTGGCCAAGTATAAAGCTATTAAACCAGATGCGTTTTGAAAAATCCATATGCTGAAAGACTTTCATTGCAAGAGGATCTACATCACCGCTCGCGTCTACAATTTGCAGGTCTTGGAGTTTTTTCATGCTTTCAGCAGGCAAAAGATTCGATAGCTTAACGTAGCTTAAACTAGGAACGGCTTTATAAAATATGGCCCGGATTTCCGGGTTGGTTAAAGTATTGAGTTTTTTAGCAATTTCCTCAGCTTGGTCTTTTGGGATGCAAGAATGATCGCTAAAGTAATACATCTCTACTTTTTTTTGCTGCTGATTGACAATCAT
>JASHWM010000105.1 GCA_030044075.1 Candidatus Rhabdochlamydia sp.
ACTCAGCTGTTTGGAGGAAAAACGGTCCTTGGGGTCCTCATTTTGTTCGTCGTTGCAGAGCTCTTCACTACCTTTATCGGATTTTAGTTTCAGAAAATAAGGAGGGAAAGGAATTCTTTTTTAGATTCAAGGGGGATGATCTCAATCAAGAGGAAGTAGCCAAGGCACAGGAACCCAAGAGACCAAATCAGCGCCCCGGTGTAGGCAAAGAGCATAAATTCTTTAAAGCTCAGTTTCATGTTACCCGCCACAAAACCTGAAAGATGGCGCACTACAGGGATAAAATATCCAATCAGAAGGGTCCATTTTCCAAAGCGCTCATACCAGTAGTGGGCCTGCTCGATCTTTTCTTTTGTGATGTGGAACTTGGAACTGCATTTATTTGTCACCCAGTTGCTCGTCCTGCGGCCGAGGTAGTAGCTTGTCGTGATCCCGCATATACTTCCAGTAATTGCAAAGATGACCGTTGAGACAGGATCGAGCTTGCCTATTGCAACAAGCCAGCCGCAAAGGACTAGCAAGGTCTCATCAGGGATGGGCAATCCGACGATCCCGAGGACAAGCAATATGAACAAAATGATGCCCCCATATTGCATCAGCCACTCGGCAAAGATATGAATGATTTCATGCATAGTATTTTTCAGGTTTAATTTTGCAGAACAGAGGCTTTTTGGATCAGCATGTTGCAGGTATCGACGAGATCTTTCTCTGAGGTATTGCTCTCAACAATCATCGCAAAGATGAAGTTCTTTATTGTATAAACGACAATCGCAGCGAGGTGGGGAGAGTCTTTTTCGAATACCTCGAAAGTATGCCAGTACATCTGTTCATTGAAGGCAAGGTGATGGTTTGAGACAAACTTTTTTGCATAATATTGATCTTCGAGGTCTTTTCCGATATTGAGCAGGTCAGATTGAGAAAAGCTAGAGTCGATCTGCCCAAAAAAGTACATGCAGGTTTGGTCTTTGAAGTTGTTAGAGAGCTTTATATCGTAAAAGCCTTCGACGTCTTCGCCGAGGTCGCTCCAATCGTGGGGGTATTCGAAGAGGACCTTATATTCATCCTCTCCTTCAAAGATATAGGTGACATATCTTTCAGCATACCCTTTTGAGGGCGAGAGGGAAAATAGTAAAAAAAGTCCTAGCACAGCTGCCGTGATTCTCTTTTTGAGCATAAAAACCCTTTTATTGTTCAGATGGGGAGGATAGTTTTGATTTGAATTTTAAGACAACGAGAAAAAGCTCTCCTAAGCTATTTTATGAGGTTTGCTTCAGCAGCCTTTTGTCGATCGCTCCGACAGAGTTTTTTCATAAAAAAATACAAGGCGATCCCTCCAAAAAAGCTCAAAAGTGCAATTTTCCCGTACCCCGTCGCATAGGTGGCAAGAGAGGAAGAGAGGTCTTCTACGGCCACCATTTTACTAAAATAGCCTCCTAAGAAAAAAGCCAGGGAGAACCCTATGGGGACCATTCCCATGACCATTCCTGGGCTTCCTTTTGCTGCAACGCACGAGGCGAAACTTGTGACATAGGGTCCGACCATCAGTTCAGCAAGCGACATCGCCATCACAATCCCAAGGACCCCAAAGATAGACAAATCAAGGTGGAGGAAGCATAAGAGAGACAGGCTTGCAAAAGAAGCAGAAAGAATGATAAATGGGCTCAATAGCCACGAGCGGACCCTGGAGATGATCGTCCCAAAAAGGAGGATCACAACGGGATTTATGCTCATGATGATCGAACTTGGGACCGTCCATCCAAGTACGGTCCGCTCTGCCTGTCTTTCCGTGAATATAATGAGGGAAGAGCAAATCTGGTCTTGGGCAGCAAAAAAAAGGATCAGAGATCCCAAATAGACCAGCAGCTTCTTGATGAGGAGCTTGGGAAAGTTCGGGTCATTGAGGAGCTTGAGTGCAAAGAATAGAAAAAGACCGCACGTAACCCAAGGTAGGATGGGAAGGAAAATCTCCTGGTATTTGAGCAGGAGGACGCCGCTTCCCATGATAAGAGCGCAGGCAAGCAAGGGAATGAGGAAAGATCGTTTTCGCACCACTTTTTGAGAAGATAGGTGGCTTCGACAAAGGAATAGGATCCCATTCCCAAGGACCATCCCTGATGCTGCGACAAGAAAAGCTGTGGGAAACCCGAAATAGGCTTGGACCACGCTGCAAATGACGATCGAAGCAAGGGCCCCCAGATTTTGCATCATGTAGAAGATTGTAAACCCTTTTTCTCTTTTGGGATCGTCATCAGGATAGGCAGCGCCAAGAAGAGCTGTGATGTTCCCCGAGAAAAGGCTCCCTCCAAGGATGATCAAACCAAGCGACAAAAATAGATTGTTTTCGAAAAGAAGAAGAGAGTATCCAAGAGCAAGAAACCATCCGCCAAGCAATAATGCCTGGCGGAGGCCTAGATACCGGTCTGCTAAGATTCCTCCGAAGATCGCGCCCAGTTCAATCAGGCCGCAGAACATGGCGCTCGTCCCAAAAGCCTGATCATCCGAGAAACCAAGGCTTTTTGTCATAAACAGAAGTAGCAAAGAGCGGATGCCGTAATGGCTAAAGAATTTCCAGCCTTGCGCAAAGCACAGCGGCCAAAGGATCTTTGGGTGTCTCATAAAGCCTCCTTGAACTCTTGTGCAAGGCTTGCACAATAGACGTGGTCAAGTTCGAGGAAGGGGTCTTTGTTTTTTTTGTCGCAGCCGATCGCTCTCGCGAGGTTCCTAAAGGAAAGAACTTCTTCTCTTGCCTCTGCGTCTGTAATGTCAAAGAGATCTGTTTCTTCCTCGACAGATTTTTTATCTGTAGCAGTATTATAAGGAGGTTCGATGGCTGCTGTTGCAAGGATCAGGTTAGTAAACCCGATCTCTTCGACTTTTTTTGCAAAGCTCTTTCTATCATATTGCGATCCGATAACACCAATAAAGGTGATCATCGCGGATTCTGAAGGGAATCTGCTGTATTCCTGGTCCGGAACGAGTAAAAAGTCTTCTTCTTCAGCCCTTGGCTCGAAAAGAAGCAAGAAAGGCTTTCTTCCAGGAGGGACGATGCTTTTGAAACAGACAGGAGTTTTTTCCTCTCGCAATCTTGCCAAGATCGCTTTGTATTGATAAAACATGCATCCAAACGTCTTTGGCTCATAGACAGGGTTTGGGGTGAAGACTTTGGTGTTATTAGAAGAAAGCATGCGCAGCACAAGATCTTTATCTTTGGGGTCTAATGAAAAAAGGCTGCTTGCCTCTTCTTGTAACAGGGCTGCAGAACTTGCGGAGAGGTTTGTTTGGGCCGTCTCCACAATTTTTTTCCTAAATTCTACGGGGACGTCGTTGATTTTTGGAGATAGTTTTGCGAGGAGGGAACAATCTGATCTTGTGATGACAATTCCATTTTCAAGCTTCTGATACGGAAGCCGAGTGACTGCCAAAAGATAGCATTGGAGAAGGAACTCCATCTGTTTTGTCAGGGTTATATTTGCAAACAGTCCTTGGAAAAAAACAGGTGCGCTTCCTTCAGGAGCTTTTGCCTTCCTTTTACTTACATGATCGTTGATCCCTTCCATTGTCTTTTTTAATGAAAGGGCCTCTTCTGAGAGCACACCCTTTGAAAAAAGAAGATAGAGCAAGTAGGCCCTTAACTGGCATCCTCCATCGCCGGGATTGGGATCTGTTTTCTTTATGTCCCCAGAGGTCCATACATCAATGGCCCTTAGGACGACGTTGATGAGCAGAGTGGCAATGGCGAGCATGGGCTTTTCTTGGAGCCCTTCTTTTTTGAGGACTTCGACAAGGTTCATTGGGAGAAGAGAAGTTACAAGAGATGGATCAGTTTGCCTTTTTTTCTCTTTTGCTAATGAAGCTGGGCTTGTCCTTTGGATAAAGGAAAATTCACCCTCTGTTACTACAATTTCAAGGTCCTTTGCCTTAAGAAGGTCTTTAAAGCAAATGGTATTTTCTAGAACCTCGGATGTTTCCGAGAGGCCTTTGATGATCCTTTCTTTGTCTATGACCTCTCTTTGAAGCTCTCTTAACCTCGGCAGCTGCGAAAGAAAAGCTGCATCGATCCTTTCTGCCACTTCAGATGGATCAGGATCTGTCCGTAAAGTGATCTCGACTTCTTTAAGGAGCTCTAAGTATTTTCTAAGACCTTCCTTTGCGTCGAGGCCATCTTGTTGCTCAGGGCCATAGCCGAGCATCTGGCTTAAATAGCCGTTTTTTAATAAAACCGTATTCATAAATATTATCCTTTCCTCTTGGGTGCAAAAATTTGCATCGCAAGATGTTTAAATTTTTTTTTAATAAATTTTGCAGATGAAGAGATCCCAATTGCAGCGGGCATTCATCGCTTCAAAAGCAAACCGAAATAACTGGAGATAAAATTAATGGGACTTGTGCCCGAGATGATGGAAAGGATGGAATGAAAGCATGCGGACAGAAGAATTTTCACGTGATGAGAGTGAAAATTCGAATCCATTAAGAAGAGGTTTATAACTTACATCTAAAGTACGCATAAAAATTCCATTGTTATTTAGTTCCTTGGTTTTCTAAAAATCAGCTCTGAACAAACCAGAAAATTGCACAAAAACAAGGTGTTTTTATTGCAAGTTTGGGAGGTCAGAAATAAAAATAATTACATGAAAAAAATTAATGGGACGAGTGCCCATGATGATGGGAAGAAACAAAGAAAAACAGAGTAGAGCTGCTGCACCCCAAACGGGCTTGTGCACAGGAACTGGGAGCTTGTTTTTTCATGTTAATCCCTCATAATATGAGTAACAGCCAGAATTATACAGAAAACTACCTTTGCTGTTCAAGACATTTTTTATTGAGGCAGTCGATAATTTAAATAACTAATAACGAAATAGTTATCGGGAATAGTTAGAACTATGGCCGCTGAACGGAGGGCTGCTGGTCCGATGGCACTTCGCATGGAAAAACGAAAAGACGCATAATCACTAAGACCTGATTTTTTTGCAGCTTGCTGCAACGCTTTGAAAGCCTGATAGAAACGCGCTTCAATTCTTGCGGCAAGTTTCTATACTAAGACATTCCCGCGCATGATTTTTCGTTGTTGATCTGTCTTGAAAACTTGAAAAAAAAGGGATTCTTTGAAATCTTTGGGGAAATTTTTGGGGGCCATGAAAAAAGATATACAGGTCGTTTCTTATCAAGGGGAAAAGATCAAGGAGCTCATTCCTGCCATTGCTAAATTGAGGATTGAGGTCTTCTGTGAGTACCCCTTTCTCTATGAGGGGGATTTGAGCTATGAAGAGAAGTACCTCAACAAGTATGTTTCCTCAAAAGGATGCGTTGTTGTCGTGGCCTTTGATGGAAAGGAGATTGTCGGGGTGTCAACGGGGCTTCCTCTTGCCAGCGAGACCGAGGGTGCCAAAGAAGCTTTTATTCGATCGGGCCTTAATCCAGCAAACTACTTTTACTTTGGAGAGTCTGTCCTAAAAAAAACATACCGCGGGCTTGGTATCGGACACCTTTTTTTTGATGAGAGGGAAGGCCATGCGAGGAAGCTTGGTGGTTTTACCCATATCTGCTTTTGCACAGTAAAAAGGGACAAAGAGGATCCAAGGCGCCCCCCTGACTATAGGCCTCTTGCCCCTTTTTGGGAAAAGAGGGGATTTAAAGAACATCCCGAGCTTACGTGCACTTTTTCCTGGAAAGAGATCGGGTGCGGCCATGAGACACCAAAAGAA
>JASHWM010000106.1 GCA_030044075.1 Candidatus Rhabdochlamydia sp.
AATTGTTTAACCGACGGAAGCTGTGATCAGTCGAATTTTTTGGACGATGTCCACAGTTCTTTCAATCGCCATATCAACTTCTTCTTCTGTTGTGAGCCGGCTTAGAGAAAAACGGACGGCAGTTTTGGCAATTTCCTTGGGGATCCCCATTTGTATCAGGACACGTGAGGGCTCCAAAGATCCAGAAGAGCAGGCAGAGCCGTGGCTGACCGCAATCCCTGCCATGTCCAGATGGATCAATAAGGACTCTCCATCGACATCATGGAAAGAAAGGTTTGTTGTATTGCAGATGCGGGGGCCGCTCCCATTTACAACAACTCCTTCGAGATGTTGTAAAAGGCCTTCTTGCAACTTGTCGCGGAGCCTTGCCATATGAGCTGAGGCCTCGGGGAGCTCGTCTTTTAGGAGCTCGACGGCACGCGCAAGGCCGATGATCCCCAGCAGGTTCTCTGTGCCGCTGCGCCTTCCATATTCTTGACCGCCTCCTATGATAAGGGGAGCTACTTTAAAAGAAAAGCGGGCGAAGATAAAGCCAACCCCTTTTGGGCCATGCAATTTATGCCCCGAGAAGGCCATGGCAGAAACACCCTCAGGAATTGTGAACTCTTCCTTCCCAAGGAGGGCAACCCCATCGACGATCAGAGGGATTTGGGCATTTTTGGCGATTTGCCCGAACGCCTCGATGTCATTCTTCACCCCTGTCTCGCTATTGGCGGCATTGAGGACTATGCATTGCGTATCCGGACGGATTGCATTTTTTAGGTCTTCGACATCTACAGATCCAAAGCTGCTCGGGTGCAGGAAGGTCACAGTGCATCCTCTTTGCTCGAGGAACTCGATCGTGCGGTAGGTTGCGGCATGTTCGATGGAAGAAGTAATAATGTGGCCCCTGGCCTCTCTGGCAAAAGGAGACCTGATCAGAAGGTTGAGCCCTTCGGTCCCGCTTGAGGTAAAGACGATTTCGCTTGGTTTAACTTGGAGGTAATTGGCAACAGTTTGCCTGGCCTTCTGAAGCCTCATACGGGCCTGCTGGCCAAAATAATGGACGCTGGAAGGGTTGGCAACGAACTGGTCGAGGTAGTCGACCATCGTCTCTTTTACCCGTGGATCCAGAGGGGTGGTGGCGTTGTTATCTAAATAGATTTTGTCCATGCAAACCTGGATTGGATTGGAGGTATTATTCTTTTTCGGGTTAAATTTTATCAAGCAGGAAGATGGATTCGTCTTATTGAAATATCGAAATTTTAAATGATTAATTATCAAATAGTTATAATAATATTGTTTTTATTTAAGATTAATGATAAAATGGATTAAGATTTTTTAAATTAAGCAAAAAGTGGGATACTTTTTAATATCATAATCACAGTGCGATATTATAAATGTCTAATTATTAATAGTATTTAATTAAATATGGGTAAGTTTATGAATTTTAATCCAACAATGAATAACCTAGGTATGCAATTCGGGCCGGTAGATGCCTATGAATATTGGGTTTCTTCGCTAAATAGAGCAAGGCAGGCGCCAAACGGTGCTTTGTTCCGTCATATGGAAAGCATGAATGTACAAACAGTCATTAGGAACTATGCCCGTTATGTCGATTATGCTGTCCAAGGTTTAGCATTTGTAGAAAGAAAAAACGGGATGCTTCAAATTCCTGAAATAGAATTGTATAAAATGAATGCTTTTGAATTGAAACAACTTTATGACATTGTAAACCATCACGCAATTACTGGAGGGAATGATCGACCGGAAAATGGAGCGATTGCGAGAGAGATAGAAAGTTATATAAAAAAAGAGATAATCACTCTAGTGCAAACCGATTTTGTAAAAGCACTGGAGGTATTTCAAGATCAGAGCCCAACATTTAGCGATATAACCAGTTTAAAAGATGAACTGGGGAATGCAATTACTGCCATGTCAAACCAGTTTCCCGGTCTTCTATCAAATCCCCAAAATGACCGCATGGAAACCGACAATAAGCTTACTAAACGGTCGAGATCAGAAGATTTCGGTAACATATAAGAGGATAGGTGATTTTCATGGCTATTAAAATATCTTTAGAACAATCCAGAGAAACGATGTTATCTCTTTCTTTAGCTAGGGATGCGGCTAGCACCTCAGTTGCTATTAAAAGGTTAGAGACGCCCATGTCTACCAAGGCTCCTGAATTTAACGTGGACCGGATTTGCGGGGACATCCACAGGACCCGGACCAAGCTCCTCCTGAGCAAAGGAAGATTTGAGACAATTAATAAAAAAATGCAGGAAAAAGCGAAAGCAGAAGGGAAGCTGGGCGATCCCTCTTTTATGAGGGAAACATTTGTTGATTTTCTTGAGAACGCTTTGAATGAGGGAAAGGCAGATAATCACGCAGCCCTCAAAGAAATCTTTCATGAGATTGCAAAAGAAGTGACAGATAGCAAGATGGGCGGAAACCCTCTCTTTATTCAAGAGGCCATTAGAAGAGGGCTTGATAAAGCTGTCAGGGAAGGTAAAATCCTTTCTCCTGTTTTCATTGATGAGATATTTGTTAAGCCTTTTGAAGAGGCGATAGCTACAAGATCATCAAACAACCTGGGTTTTTTAGATGACCAGTTCGCACTTTCGCTCAAAGGTTTTAATGCCTCCTATGGCATCGAGGAACTTCGCAAAGAACTTGCCAATGGGCGTTGGGAATACGATGGCCTTAGAAGTTCTTCGCAAAAAAAAATGGGCGATCTTTTCTATGCGTGGATGAAAAAAGACATGAAGTTTTGTACAAGAAAATCCGGAAAGAAGGTCTCAGAGTCTGTTGTTCCGATCAAAAATGAGTTTGACCGATTGCATGCAAAGTACATGCAAAAGAGGAAAGAACTGATCGACATGCTAGGCGATCTTTATGAAAAGGCCGGCAATCTTCCCGAGAACTTATCAGAGCTCGGCGCTTTGGAAAAAGAGGCTTTTGAAAGGCAGCTTGTTGAAACTCGTTTGAAAGCAAGG
>JASHWM010000107.1 GCA_030044075.1 Candidatus Rhabdochlamydia sp.
TTCTGAATATATCGAAACAAGTAAGCCTATCCATAATTTTTCTCAGCTTTCGAAAGAGCACATGATCACTTCGGGCACTCCTAAAGCGGAATATGCACAAAAGTTTCCTCTTCTAATCAAATGTTTACTAGGTCAGGCGGACATCAAAGCAAGCAAGCAGGAACTGATCCAAAAGATCCTGGATAACCCAAGAGAAAAAGCTCAAAACCTCCTCAGAAATACGGAGATCAAACTGCTAGACCTTTTAGGAGAAGAAAAAGGGCAGGACCTGATCGTTAAGAACATCTACGAAAAGATGGAAAAATCTCTTGACCTCCCGGAATTAAAGGCGTTTTTTCAACCTTATTATTCCCAAGATGCTAAAATTAGCGAACCCTATTATGCCGTTGAAACAGATGAAGCATGCGATATTTTCCTGATGGGCGATGAAGTAGGGGGCAGCTGCCAGGCGACTACAGAGACTACAGACCACAACCAGGACCTTCTTGGTTATATGCTCGATGGAAAATACAGGATGGTCGCCATAAAAAATTCTAAAGACGAAATTGTTGCAAGGTGCGTGCTCAGACTGATGTGGGATGAAAAGCTGGGCAAACCTGTCATATTCCTCGAAAGATTTTATTCACGTATGAGCGATCACAGGTTTGAAACTATCCTTGAAAAAGTTGCGATCGAAAAGGCCAAGATGATGGGAGCATCCCTTGTACGGTCTGTAAAACAGAACTTCGTAGAGATGACAAAAGAGAACCTCTATCCTAACCCGCTACATTCCTATAATGGGAAAGGGCCATCCGAGCACGTAGACGAATGGGGCAGGGCGTTCATCGGCTGTCCGGCGTATCAGATAGAAAAGTCCGAAACGATCTATATGGCTCCGCCCGATTCGAATGTAGCAGCTGTTACATCGTAGAACTTGCCTCTTTAGGAAGAGGCCAGAGTTGAGTCCCGCTTGCAGTGGGACTCATCATCAGGAATATAGTTTAGCTTTTTTTGGCAGGATCTTCGATAATTTCGAGGTTGACTCGGATACCGTTGCGGCTTGCTACGGACATGAGCAAAGTACGAATGGCATTGATTGTTTTGCCTTTCTTACCGATGATTTTGCCGATATCTGATTTTTCGACGCCCAATTCGATAATTAAAGTATGTGTGCCCCCAATTTCATTGATGTGCACTTTATCAGGATGGTCAACGAGATTTTTAACGATGTACTCAACGAATTCTTTCATGATTCGATTCCCCTTAAAATATTGCAGTTGTAAGACAATAAACCTTCCTAATTTTAGGATACTACATCAAAAGAGTTTTATTGCGCTAGTAGCAAATTTTTTATAATAGAGGAGAAAGATTTTGCACAAGCTGTTTCATGTCCAAAGGGAGAGGACAATTAAAACGCATCCTGTTTTTTGTAATGGGATGCTCGAAACAGACTTCTTTCGCATGGAGCATCTGGCGCATGAGACCGTATTTTTGATTGGAAGAGGCGCTCCCATAGACAGGGTCTCCAAGAACGGGCGTCCCCCGATGCTGCAAGTGAACGCGGATCTGGTGGGTCCTCCCCGTGATGAGCTTGACCTCCACAACAGAGAGCCCCTCTTTTGTGTAGAGAGTTGTGCAGACGCTGACCGCTTCTTTGCCCCTTTCCTCTGAGACGCACATCTTCTTTCGGTCGGTAGCATGGCGCGCAATAGGGGCGCTGATCGTCATATCGCCAGGGTTTCCCATGCAGACAGCAAGATAGGTCTTCTCGATCTCTCTTTTGCTAAACATTTCGATGAGCAGGCGGTGGCACTCTGTTGTCTTGGCGGCAATGAGGGCGCCGCTCGTGTCTTTATCGAGGCGATGGACGATCCCGGGGCGCAGATCATCGGCAGGGAGGTTTTTGCAATGGAACAAAAGGGCATTGACGAACGTGTCTTTTGGATGTCCTGGGGCTGGATGGACAACCATCCCGGCCGGTTTGTTGACCACGATGAGGTGCTCGTCTTCAAAAAGGACTTCGAGGGGAATATTTTGGGGTTCTAAGGAAAGTTCCGGAGCTAAAACAAAGCAGATCTCTATCTCATCGCCAACCTTGGGCTTTTCCCTTTTTTTTATGGGCCTGCCATTGACAAGGACAAGCCCTTTCTCAATAATATTTTGAAAGTAGGTGCGTGAATAGCCTCCGTAGTGCCTTGCTAAAAAGCTGTCCAGGCGGGTCGTTTCATGCTCCTTTGAAATGAATAATACTTCGGGAATGCTCTGCATAGTGGCAATAGGGTACCACGGCCATCAATAAAAGACAATTTTTCCAAATAGAGCAATAATAAAGAATTTACATGCTTTCGCGCATTTTTCTCATCGACTCTTTCCACCTTGCGTCGGCCTTTTGCATATCCCTCATGATGTCCCTTACCCATTGATTGATGAACTTCTTCACCTCTTCTTTTGTGGCTGCAGGCCCTAAGAACTTCTGAAAAGGTGAGACTTGCGTTTCATCAAGCTTAATCTCCGGCTCATGCATCACGCGGTGCGCCTCTTGCGCCCTTTCTGGAGGGACGCCTGGGGAAATCGGGCTGATCTCGGACATAACTTCCTCTAAATAGCATATTTTAATTTTTTATATATTCTTTTTGAAATAAACATGTAAACTATTTTTATTTATCTGTAAAATTAATATAATTTTTATTAAAATTAATAAAAAATTAAAGGGGTGACATGAGTAGTCTTTCAGTAAGCATTGTTCCTTATGACGATTCTTTCGACTATAATGCAGAGGCGTTTGGGGGATATAAGCATTTGGAGCTGGGCGCAGCAAACGGCGATGCGTATTTGCAAGGCAGTAAAGAGCAGCACCAGCTTCTTTGCGATGTTGCAAAATATATCCTTGCAAGGAATCCAGAGAGCAGCAGGTTCACATTCTTTTTAAATGATATTTCTTCGAAGGGGCTGGACCTCGCAGCAAGCAACCTGAAAGAATATCTTTTGGAGCAGAAAAGAGTAGGGATGATCATTGAGATCAGGATCGTGAAGATTGCTGCAGACATGCTCAAAAAGCAAAATTGGCCGGCAGTTGACACGGCATTTCTCCTCAATCCAAATAAAGACATTGGATTGCACCATATCTTATCAGACAAGGGACAAAAAGAAGATCAGGTGCAGCTTGTAGAAACCATGACTAAAACAGCAAAACTTGGGTTCTATATCCAGGACATTCATTTGAGCGCGTATATTGAGGTGCTTCGATTTAGGGAAGCATCATCTGAAATAATTGCGGAAAGTACCTTGTTATTTCACACAATACACCAGGCTCCTGAAAATTTGACTAATAAATTAAGCAAATATGGGGTTGTCTGCAGGACGCACCTCATCGATTCATTAGCTTACTATCGGTTCCCTACCGGTCTTTTTTCAAAAGAAACCCCGGTTGGTTTTCTTTTTGCTAAAGAGAAATCCTAAGTTCAGTTTTTCTTGATTAAAATCCACTGCAATATTTTTAATTCCTGCTAAAGGAGCGGCAGCATCTTGCCGGACGATCTTTGCATATTGATAATGTCGTGCTTCAGCTTCTCTCCAGGAGAGATTACTTCACCCTTGAGCTAACGCAAAAGCTTACGCAAAAAGGCTTTTCACTCGAAGAGGTTGCTCTATGCCTGAACAAGTGGAAGGCAAAAGGATATCTCAACGATGAGGACCTCGCCCTTCGTTTCATAGAAAAGCAGCGGTCGCTTGGCCACGGAAGAGAAATCGTGCGGCAAAAACTGTACTTCAGGTCCAAAGATCCCGCGTTGCTCCACCTCCTTGACAAGGCCTCCTTTGATGAAAAAAAGGAGATCACAAAACTTTTCATGAAACGGTTTTCCTCAGCAAACCTACAGGACGCAAAAGAAAGGAGGAGGGTGTTTGCCTATTTTGCAAGGAAGGGATTCTCATTTGAAAGTATCAATGAAGCGATTTTCGATAGCTGCATAGACAAAGATTTGCAATAATTATTGCCGTGGTCTATAACCTGCTTTTTTCTGAATGAGGTTTTTTTATGCGCATTGGCGTGCTCGGGATTAACTATAAATCGTCCGATGTTGCCTTCAGAGAGCTGATCGCAAAAGCTTGCGAGCGCATATTTTCAGGAGAAGAACAGGGCCTCTACGCGATTGGGCCTGTTCTCCTCTCTACCTGCAACCGCACAGAGATCTATTTTAGTTCGGAGGATATGGCAGAGGCCCACACCCTCCTTTTGTCGCTCCTCAAAAAACAGATCCAGGTCCCATTCGAGCATCGGCTGTATTCGTTTTTTTGCAGGCAATGCTTTACCCATTTGGCCAGAGTGACAGCAGGCCTTGATAGTTACATCCTTGCTGAAGCAGAGATCCAAAGGCAGGTGAAAAGAGCTTATGAGCAGGCAGCCCAATGCTCGCCCCTGCCAAGTTCGATCCATTTTTTATTTCAAAAGTGTTTGAAAATTGGCAAAGAGGTCCGGTCCCATTTTCCTTTGATGAGAGGTGTTCCGACACTCGAGAGCAGCATTTTCCAGGTGGGCCTTTCACTTGTAAAAGATCTCAAGCAGAGAAAAGTCCTATTCGTTGGCAACTCCCAGACAAATCGTAGGGTCATGTCATTTTTTCTTTCAAAGAACATCTTGGATGTGACGGTATGCACCCGTTCCCCAACGGAAGGTGAAAGAATGGTCGATAGGTCTGTCCTTACAAAATGGTGGGAGTTTGACCTAGTGGTATGTGCGACAAATGAAAGGAATTATCTCCTCCGCTCGGAGGATCTTTGCGAAAACATGCCCGACAATCGACTGATCTTTGATCTGAGCGTTCCAAGGAGCGTCGATCCTCTTTTGGAGAAGCATCCAGCCATCGCCCTTCTCAATATCGACCAGCTTAGCGAGCTGCTTGAAAAAAAGAGGAGGATGCATTTTAAAGAAGTGCAGGAGTCTGAAACTCTTGTCCGCGCTCTTGTTGACAGGCAGCTTGCGATCTTTCAAAACAAGAAACAGATGCTCCTTGCGGTCTCCTAGAAATCTGCATTTCCTGGGAAACGTGGGAAAGCGATCACATCGCGGATATTCTCCATGCCCGTTGCGAACAGCACCAGCCTTTCAAACCCTGCGCCGAAACCGCTATGAGGTACGCTGCCATATTTTCGAAGCTCCAGATACCACCAGTAATCTTCCGGCTTAAGCCCCATTGCGATGATCTTTTTCTCAAGGAGGTCTAGCCTTTCTTCCCTCTGGGACCCTCCGATGATCTCTCCGATAAACGGAACAAGGATGTCCATGGCCGCGACGGTTTTTCCATCATTATTGTCCCGCATATAGAATGCTTTGATCTGCTTTGGATAATCAGTGAGGATTACGGGTTTTTTGCAATATTCTTCAGCAAGATAGCGCTCGTGCTCCGATTGCAGATCGCATCCCCAATCGCAGGGGAACTCGAACGTCTTCGGAGCTTTTTTCAGGACCTCGACCGCTTCAGTATATGTCAGATGGACAAAGGGAGTGTCGGCCACATGCGCGAGCCTTTGCAATAGCCCTTTCTCGATGAACTCATTGAAAAATTCGAGGTCTTCCCTGCAGTTTTCAAGGACATACTTC
>JASHWM010000108.1 GCA_030044075.1 Candidatus Rhabdochlamydia sp.
TTTCCTGAGATCAATCTGGACGAAGTCAAACGAACACAAGGTATGAACATAACTTTTGTAACTACAGCTAAGAATGATCAAGAGTGTATTGAACTCCTCAGGCAGCTTGGCTTTCCTTATAAGATTGATGAGCAAAAAGCAGGGAGATAAATCAAATGGCTATTAACGATCCTATTTCAGACCTCTTGACAAGAATCAGAAACGCTAAAGATGCGAAACATCGTTATGTCGACGCACCTATGTCAACAATGGTTTCAGGCATCTTGAAGGTTCTTCTTGACAAAGGCTTCATTGAAGGTTTTATTCCCAATGACAACCAAAGAAAATTAAGGGTTTTCCTAAAGTATTCCGAAGGAAGACAATCTCTGATCCAAGGTCTTCGAAGAATCTCTTCCCCTGGTCTTAGAAGATATATTGGATATAAGAACATTCCTTTTCTTTTAAAGGGACTTGGAACCGCAATTTTATCTACTCCACAAGGTGTTATTGATGGAGAAACTGCCCGCAAGATGAAAGTAGGCGGCGAAGTATTATGTTATGTTTGGTAACGGAAAGGTAGAGAAAAATGTCAAGACTTGGTAAAACACCCATCCCGCTCCCTAAGAATGTCGAAGTCAAAGTTCAAGGGAATGAAGTACAAATTAAAGGGCCTAAAGGATCATTATCTTTCCGTTTACAGGAAGGGATATCTGTTCAGGTCGAAGACGGTAAACTGCTCGTAATCCAAAAAGAAGGTGTAGACCTTCCGAAGACCGTACATGGTTTTTCACGCGCTTCGCTCAACAACATGGTTGTTGGTGTGTCAAATGGATTTGAAAAGAAATTAACTCTCATTGGAGTAGGTTATCGTGCTGCAGTGCAAGGAAGTATGTTAGATCTGCAGCTGGGTTTCTCTCACCCGACAAAGATCCCAATTCCTTCTACTGTAAAAGTGATGGTCGATAAAAGCGTTACGATTAGCATTACAGGCACTGATAAGAAAGAAGTCGGTCAGTTTGCAGCTTCTGTAAGGGCAATGAAACCACCAGAGCCTTATAAAGGCAAGGGGATCCGATACGAAGACGAATATGTCCGCAAAAAAGCTGGAAAAGCAGCAAAAGGTAAAGCAGCATAAATAGGTTTAGGATATGGAAAGTAATGTACTTGAACGTAAAAGAAAACGTGCAACAAGAGCTTTAAGGGTAAGAAAACAATTACGTGGAACGCTCCAAAAGCCTCGTTTATGTGTTGTCAAATCCAACAAGCACATCACAGCTCAGCTGATCGATGACGATAGGGGAATTACTCTTGCATCCGTCAGCACGATGAGCAAGGAAATGAAAGGAAAAAAACTCGCATCGAAATCTAAGGAAGCAGCAAAGGCACTTGGATCTTCTATTGCCCAGCTCGCACTTGAGAAACAAGTTGCGACCGTCATTTTTGACCGTGGCCCTTTTAAATATCATGGAATTGTAGCGGAACTTGCTCAAGCAGCGCGAGAAGCTGGCTTGCAGTTTTAACGAAGGATAAGAAGAAATGTCGCAATACAACAAGACTCGAAAAGTTGAAGATTTTGATACAGAGTTCGAAGAGAAGGTTTTGTACATCAACAGATGTTCGAAAGTGGTTAAAGGGGGAAGGAAATTTAGTTTTTCTGCCCTTATTATTGTTGGAGATGGACAAGGTCATGTCGGTTTTGGTTTTGCCAAAGCAAACGAAGTATCTGACGCTATCCGAAAAGGCACCGAAGCTGCTAAAAAGAATGTCATGTCTTTTGAAATGGAAGGGACAACAATCCCTCATGAAGTGACCGTTGAATGGGATGGAGCTAAAGTTCTTTTGAAACCCGCCCCACAAGGTACAGGTGTCATCGCTGGATCAAAAGTCCGATCTGTTCTAGAGCTCGCTGGCATTAAAGACATCGTAAGCAAAAGCCTAGGATCTAGCAACCCACTTAACCAGGTAAGAGCGACCTTGAAAGCTTTACTTAGTTTAAAAAACAAAAGCAAAACTCTAGCGGCAAGAGGTATCCAATGATTACACTTGATTCTTTAACCAACACTACACGCCCTAAAAAGAAAATTCAGAGAGTAGGAAGAGGACCTGGATCTGGACGTGGAAAAACTTCATGTCGCGGAAATAAAGGCGATAAGAGCCGTTCTGGATATAAATGCAGGCACGGGAAGGAAGGAGGCCAGCTTCCTTTGTACCGTAAGCTGCCATGCCGCGGATTTACGAATGGTCTTTTCCGCCTTGAAGTATGTGCAATCAATTTGGACCAGATTGAAAAGCTGTATTCAAATGGAGAAACAGTTAATCTTGAAACTTTGCAGGAAAAAGGCTATGCATCGCGCAGAGTAAATGGCGGACTGAAAATTTTATCGAATGGAACGTTAACAAAGAAAGTCACCATTGAAGCTAATTCCTTTTCAAAGGAAGCTATCGTTAAGTTAGACAAGCTTGCGATTTCCTATACAAAAATTGACTAAACCGTAAACCGTTGACTTAGCCTAAAGGCCAAAATGATACAAGGTTTTTTACGAATACTTTCGATCCCTGATCTTCGTTCGAAAATTTTTTTCACATTAGCAATGTTAGTTGCTTGCCGTATTGGTGCTCACATACCAGTTCCAGGTATCAATGGTGATGCAGCAGTAGATTTGTTCAAATATGCAACAGGTGGCGGACAGAACCTTTTCCAGTTAATGGACGTTTTTTCTGGCGGCGCCTTTGCACATATGACGGTGATCGCTTTGGGAGTTATGCCCTACATCTCTGCTTCGATCATTATGCAACTTTTAGTTGCACTGATCCCTTCTTTACAAAGAGAGATCAAAGAAAGCCCAGACCTTGGAAGAAGAAAAATCAGCAAATATACTAGGCTTTTTACCGTTCTTCTTGCTTTCATTCAGGCAGGGCTATTTGGAAAATATACCTACCAGCTCAACATGACAAACCCTGGAATTGTGGTCCCGCAGATCGCTGATGTGACAATTTTTGGGTTCCCATGGCTTTTTTATCTCATTGTAATGTTCACAATGACTGCAGGAACTGTCCTGCTGATGTGGATTGGAGAACAAATTTCTGAAAAAGGGATTGGAAACGGGATCAGTTTAATCATTACTGTAGGTATCTTGTCATCTTTGCCAAGTACGATCGGTTCTGTGATTAAACAGCTCAACCTTGACTCACAGGAACCTGGGCAGCTGACATTTTCTTCTTTAGTTGTCCTGCTTGTGGTCTTTGTTTTCATCATTATTGGAACAATCCTCATTATCCAAGGACAGAGGAAGATCCCGCTGCAATATGCAAGAAGGATTGTCGGCA
Source organism: Candidatus Rhabdochlamydia sp. (assembly GCA_030044075.1). GTDB lineage: Bacteria > Chlamydiota > Chlamydiia > Chlamydiales > Rhabdochlamydiaceae > JABEVM01. The sequence goes on from JASHWM010000108.1 coordinate 3,307, forward strand.
GACATGAGGTGCAAGGGGGGAATGCTTATATCCCGCTCAAGATTAATTATGCAGGTGTGATCCCTGTTATTTTTGCCTCTTCTCTGCTTATGTTCCCAGCAACCCTTGGACAGTTTGTCGGACAAGGAACTTGGATTGCAAGTTTTGCAAACCTCCTTTCTCCTGGCAGCTGGGTGTACACTTTATTGTATGTTTTGTTGATCATCTTCTTTACATATTTCTGGACGGCAACACAGTTTCATCCCGAGCAGATTGCATCTGATATGAAGAAGAATGGCGCGTTCATCCCTGGGATCAGGCAAGGAAAACCTACTCAGGAATTTTTAGAACAGACCATGAATCGCATCACTTTCTCAGGCGCCCTGTTTTTAGCCCTGATTGCCGTGATGCCTACCATTATAGGAAATGTTTTAAGAGTGGATGCCTCTATTAGCTACTTTTTTGGAGGAACGTCCCTTTTGATCTTAGTTGGCGTTGTGCTCGATACGACTAAACAGATCGAGTCCCACCTGCTGATGAAGAGATATGACGGTTTTATGAAACGAGGAAAAGTGACAGGACGTTAGAACCGTCTGTTCTTAATAAATTTTAAAAAATTGTTTGCAATTTTCGGAGCTTGAGTTTTAACAAAGCTTCTGGTAGATTGCTGGTACTTTTTAAAAAAGGAAATTGATTATGCCACGAGTGATTGGGATAGACATCCCAGACAACAAAAGATTGGAAATAAGCTTAACCTACATCTATGGGATCGGAAGACGACTCTCAAATGATATTATTGCTAAGCTTGGACTTGATCCGAATATGAGAGCCCACAAACTGACTGAAGACGAAATCGCTAAAATCAACCAGATCCTCCAATCTGAGTATGTTGTAGAAGGTGATCTGCGTAGAAAGGTCCAGAATGACATTAAGCGACTGATCAGCATCCATTCTTACCGAGGAATGAGACATCGTTTGAGCTTGCCTGCGCGTGGACAAAGAACGCGTACAAATGCCCGTACGAGAAAAGGTAAGAGAAAAACGGTCGCTAACAAGAAAAAATAAGAATTAAAAGAGGAGTCCTTAGCCTTGGCAAAGATAGAAAACCCAAAGACTGCTGTAAAAAAACCAACTGTAAAAGCTCGCAAGAAGAACATACGATCTGTACCGAGCGGCGTCGCACATGTGAAGTCAACTTTTAATAATACAATTGTGTCGATTACTGACCCATCGGGGAATGTGATCTCCTGGGCATCAGGAGGAAAAGCGAATTTTTCAGGTTCACGCAAGTCCTCAGCTTTTGCTGCGACTGTTGCTGCTCAAGAAGCTGGCAAAGAAGCGATGAACTACGGAATGAAAGAAGTTGAGGTCAATTTAAAAGGGCCAGGAGCTGGTCGTGAATCAGCAGTAAGGGGATTGCAAAGTGCGGGTCTTGTGATCACGCTTATTCGTGATACAACTCCAGTACCTCATAACGGATGCCGTCCAAGAAAGAGACGCCGCGTCTAATTAAGTACTATAGTTAATAGGAGAGCATTCATGGCAGTTAAGTATGGTAAATTTGAATTACCAACAAAAATCAAGACAGATGAGACCTCTCGCAAAGTCAATTTCGTCCGTTTTATCGCCGAGCCTTTTGAAAGAGGGTTTGGCCATACGGTGGGAAATGCGTTGCGCAGGGTCATGTTGAGTTCTTTGGAATCTCCTGCGATCATTTCGGTTCGTATTGAAGGCGTTCCACATGAGTACATGGCGATTGAAGGTGTGATCGAAGACATGACTCATATTGTATTAAATTTGAAAAATGCTTTGCTCCGCAAAGTCCCAGAAGACGATGAAGCAAGGTCGCGCGACCCAAAAGTCGTCACAACTGTAATTGACATTAGCGCAGATCAGATTGAGAAAACAGGCGGACAGTACCATGTGACTTTAAAAGATCTCGCAGGACATTCTGAATTTGAAGTTGTCAATCCTGAGCTTGTGATCTTTACGGTGACGAAACCTATGGTCAAGAAAGTTGACCTGAAAGTTGCGATCGGAAGAGCGTATGTCCCTTCAGAAAGACATATGATCCTCGACAAGCACGTGGACGAAATTATCATCGATTCCGCGTTTTCTCCAGTCCGTCTTGTAAATTACTATGTAGAGAACACCCGTGTCGGACAAGATACCGACTTCGATCGTTTGATCCTTGATGTCTCAACTGATGGTAGAATTTCTCCAGAAGAAGCTCTATCATTTGCTACACAGATCGGAATTTTACACTTTGAAGTGTTTAGAGAGATCCACCTGAAGCCGCTCTCGTTCGACCACGGTGAGATCGAAACAAACACAGACCGTGATAGTTTAATGGCAAAACTTGCTTTGAAGATTAATGAAATTGAACTCTCTGTACGTTCTACAAATTGCCTTGCTGGAGCGAACATTGAGACAATTGCCGAGCTTGTTGTGATGCCTGAAATGGAAATGCTCCGCTTTAGAAATTTTGGTAAAAAATCCCTGTCTGAAATTAAGACGAAACTCGAAGAAATGGGCTTAAGTTTAGGAATGGACTTGAGCAAGCTTGGCATCACAAGGGACAACGTGCGGCAGGTGATTGCGGATTATATGAATGAAAAATCAGGAAAAGAAGTATGAGACACAGAAAGCATACATTTAAACTAGGGCGAACATCTTCCCACAATCGTTGTATGATAGCCAACATGTTGAAAGCACTCATCGAACATGAGCGTATCGAAACGACTGTGACAAAAGCGAAGGAACTGCGTCGCCATGCAGACAAAATGGTTACTTTGGCAAAGAAAAATACTCTGGCAACCCGCCGCAAGGCAATCGCCGAGATGATGATTTCTTTCAACCCATTGACTAGTAAAGAACTGAAAGAAGTAAAGAAAGGTGACCTTTCTTCTTACAATACCGATCGAAAAGTTGTCGGCAAACTGTTCGGAACACTGTCGCAAAGATTTGCAAATCGCAATGGCGGTTATACACGTATTGTCAAGCTTGCAAATCGTGTTGGTGATAGTGCTGACATTTGCGTGATCGAGTACCTCCCACAGTAATTCTTTATTTTAAAGGGCATGTCTTTTCTTTAGTAATGACATGCCCTTTTCGTTTTTATCATATTCATTTTCTGGAAGTTCCTCAGCCTATATAGGCGTTTTTTATCCTTGTCGTGAATCCTAAAACTTTGTATGATTTTCGCAGTGAAATGGGCTTTTTTGCTCAATTAACCCCCCTTTGATCTCAACATTTTCATGATGGAGTGTAGAACCGCTCTCAAACAGACGAGGTCAGAGTGTATGACAATTTGTCTGTAGAAGATGGGATTTTTAGAAGAACTTGAAGATATGGTCCCATTAAAAGCATCGACTGTTAGCAGAGGTGCAAAGGTTCAAATTAACAACATATATATTAACTATTATTCCATCCCCGGAGGAGATGACAATGAAAGTAGCAATTAATGGATTTGGAAGAATCGGACGTTTAGTCTTTCGTAACATCATAGAGAAATTCCCGGATATTGAAGTTGTTTTGATCAACGACCTCGTTCCAGCTGATAACCTTGCTTATTTGGTCAAACACGACACAGTGCATGGAAAACCTGCATTTTCTGTTGAAGCAAAAGGTGAGCACTTGATCGTGAACGGGAAGTCCATTGAAGTTACATCAGAAAGAGACCCGGCCAACCTTCCCTATAAAAGATTAGGTGTTGACTATGTGATCGAATCGACAGGACTTTTTGCAAGCGTCGAAGATGCATCCAAGCATTTGAAGGCTGGTGCAAAGCGTGTCATTATCACTGCGCCAGCGAAAGGCGACTGCCCGACATTTGTGATGGGTGTCAACCATACAAACTACGATCCTAAGAAAGATGTCATCGTGTCCAATGCTTCTTGCACGACAAACTGCCTTGCTCCGCTTACAAAAGTGCTGCTTGACAATTTTGGTATCGAAGAAGGATTGATGACAACAGTCCATGCCATGACTGCAACACAGCCAACTGTTGACGGCCCTTCCAAGAAAGATTGGAGAGGCGGGCGGGCTGCAAGTCAGAACATTATCCCCTCATCAACGGGAGCTGCGAAAGCCGTAGGTCTTTGTTTGCCTGAAGTAAAGGGCAAACTAACCGGAATGGCATTCAGGATCCCTACGATCAACGTTTCAGCGGTTGACCTGACTGTAAGACTTTCTAAGGACACAACTTATGAAGCGATCTGCGATGCGATGAAAAAAGCTGCCGATGGCGCATTAAAAGGGATCCTCCAATACTGCGACGAAGAAGTTGTTTCCAGCGATTTCATTGGGAACCACTCTTCATGCATATTTGATAAAGGAGCCGGTATTGCCTTAAACAGCCGTTTTTATAAGCTGGTCGCATGGTACGATAATGAAATGGGATATTCTAATCGTGTTGTCGACTTATTGAGATATATGGCATCAAAAGATTAAAACTTGCCTATATTCTAATATTTCACCTATAAAAAAGTATCTCGATATACGGTAAGAAAAAAATTTAAAGACGGGAAAGATCAGTGAATTTTACACGAGAGCCTATCATTGAGACCATCATTACACCTAAAGATGGTTATAAGATTATCGTGCGTAGCAGCAAAAGCACTAGCCAAGAAGAATATTCCGTAGATGCAGTAGAAGTTGTATCTTTTGGAAACTCCCTTTTCTTCCGATGCTTAGAAAGGCCCAAGTGCTTTCTGTTGCCGGTGAGTGATTATGAAGTTGTCGAAGCTAAAGAGACTCGAGTTGTTTTAAAGAATATTCCTTTAGAGCGAACGATAAAAATTGGCGGAGGACGCGAAGCACCCAAAGCTACACGCGAACTGCCTGCAGAAAAAGCTGCAGAAGAAACAGAAGAAGGCGCTTCCAAAGAAGAAGGGGCGCAACCTACTGAACAACCACAAGAACATCGAAAAAGAGACCGTAAAAGGCATAGACGGCGTCGTGGGATGGAAGACCGCGGGGAACAAAAAGAGTTCCGCCCTTCTGAAACAAGAGAGCCCAAAAAAGCAGAAGGAGGTGAGGCCACAGAAGATGAAACAGTACCCGTTTCATCTCCTACCTATACCACGCGCATCCCTCCGCCATCTACGCTCATTTCCGAGACGATTTCTCGGTATAAAGATGCTTCGTTTACTGAAGGATATATTCCTCCCAAGTCAGTAAAAACGGACTCTGAAGAACCTACAGTTGAGAACTTCGTCGAAGAAAACAAAGAAAGGGACATCGTACACCAGGAACTGATGGAAAGCGATATCGTTACAGTTGTCAGCTATCCAGAAGACTTGGAAGATTCTCAAGAACTGTTCATCATCGAAAAGAATGTGTCATCTGCAGAAACAGAAGAGCATCATGGCAAGAAAGAGCATGATGAGCACCCTCTGAGTTAGATCTTGCGTCTAATTTTTCGACTGATTACAATGCTATTTCCTCGGATTTTTCGTTCGGGGAAATATGCTTGGATGGTGGAATGGTAGACACTAGGGACTTAAAATCCCTTGGGAGCAATCCCGTGCGAGTTCGACTCTCGCTCCGAGCATTTCTCTATAGAAATCTATGCAAAAGTTAACTGGCATTACGCCTGTCTTCTTCTATTCAAAAAGTCTACATGGGGGATTCTTGGGGGAATAACTGGGAGTTAACAGCAGTCCAATATCGTGGAGCTATAAAAAAGACCCGTTGACTCAAGAAAAGATCACTGGAAGCATTATCGAAGTGAGAAGGAATTTGTCTAAGTTATGAATTTTTTTCGATAAGAAAGAGCCTATGGCCATCTGGGTCAGCTGTCATAATCCCTTTTTGAAATCCTCCCACGCCCTCTAAAGGGATTATTCCTTTAGAAAGTAAAGGTGCATCAAATTGATGAAATTTTTTAACAAGGTGATCAAGGTCATCAACTAAGATGAGAGTTTCATTTTCGATTAGGTGGTGGGCCATTGTATCCTTAGGTTTTTCTCGACCTCCTAAAGGTTTATGGTACTCCAAAAATTCGATTCCTAATCCTTTAGATGTGGGAAAGCGCAATGTTGTAATATTAACTCTAGCTTGAGCTACGCCAGATAGCTTTTCTTGCGTTTCTCCATAGTTTAAACTGCC
>JASHWM010000109.1 GCA_030044075.1 Candidatus Rhabdochlamydia sp.
AATTGCGGCAGAGCTTGCAGAATCTGTTGTTGAAGTACCAGAACCTGATTTGAAGTTCAGGTTATTGCTGCTGATCTCGATATTACCGCCATTGTCACTTGCAGCTCCTTTAAATGTTCCTGTGAACACGCCAGCCTGTGCAAAGGCTGTATCTCCAATAGCTTCACCTCCGGTAGCATCCATATCCCCAGCAATCGCCACGGAAATTTTTCCTCCCGTCTTTGTGACGAAGATCGCTGAAGAATCTGTGCTTCCAGAAGCGGTATTTGCTGTCATGATGATGTCGCCTGGAACTGCATCAAGCAGATTGACGGCAATACTACCGCCGTTTGTTGTCGCAACAAGGGCTGAAGAATCTCCTCCCCCGTCGTTTGTTCCGGCAGTCAAGAGGATGTCGGCAAAGCCAGTTCCAAGTATTGTCACATCATTGGATGCAACAAGGGAAGCTGTTGTATCGTCGTTGCTACCCCCTGTGATCGTCTGTCTTCCAGATGTGATGACATTTAAATTCCCTTGGGTACTGCTGATCATCGCATAAGCGCCTGTAGCGCCTGATTCGGTAGAACCAAGGACGTTCAGTTCGCCAACATTAATATTTGTAGATACAAGGCCTGTTTCAATGCTTGAGTTGATCAGTGCATAGGTATCAGGAGCATTACCGCCGACCACATTGAGCGTATTGAACCCTGTAATTGTCACATTTCCAGAAGCTGTGGAAACTTCCGCTACTGATGTGTCAGCGCTAACTAGATCAGAAGAAAGGCTTCCAAGAACGTTCATCTCACCAAGGATTGTTCCTGTAATTGTGATGTTATTGCTTCCTTCTGGAGCTAGTGTACGGATGTATGAGCTAGCGGTGTACTGACCAGTGACAAAATATGAACCATTACCACCTTGGACGAGCAGGTTTCCATCTAATACGATGTTGATGTTGCCAAGGCCTGGGAGTCCAATTAAGCTAGCGCCTGTTTGAACTGCGCCAATACTTCCATCTGTTATAGCATTAAGGCCGAGTCCACCATAGATCGACAAGTTTCTTCCAACAAGCGTCACATTACCGTTGCCCAAGAAGGATCCAGTTTGGATGACTGCCTGGACATCTGTAGCGCCCAGTGAAGTTCCAGCCTGCAGGGTGTAATCTCCTCCAATCTGTATGTTAACGTCGCCGCCGTAGAGCGTTTGGATATAAGCTGAGTTAAAGCTTGCGCCAACACCTGTACCGCCAAACAAATTAATGTTGCTGCCTGGGCTCAAAAGCTGGATCTCGATATCGCCACCAAGCGTGGTTTCAAATTCCAAGCCTGTCTGGATTCCAGCGTTAGAATAACCTGCAAGGACGCTAGATCCGCCCATGAGGTTGATGTTGACAGGCGAATAGCCTGTTGCCGGATCGGCAATAACGATAGATCCGAAACTATCTCTTGCCACTATCAATGCAGAGCTAAAGAGTGATGTTTGGGTACTGCTGACTTCTCCACCTGTCAGGTTGATATCGCCAGAAGGTGTAATCGAAAGGACATTGGGCCCGCCCATTGTCAGGTAGGCATGGTCTCCATTAGACATCCCTCCATGGAGGTTAATGGTCCCGGTTGCTACAACAGAAAGATTTCCATTTGTTGTGTTGACCTCAGCAAATGCATCTGTTGCACCAGAGGCATTTGATGCGATGACATTCAGGTCTCCTGTGCTTATGGAAATGCCGCCTTTTTGCGCATATGTCAGAATGCTCGCAATTGTGCCAGCTGCTTGTCCTGCATACAGGTCAACAGCATTGAAACCAGTTACAAGAATATCGCCACCTGAGATTGTGACCATCTGAGAAATTGAATCCTCCCCTGAAGGGCTTCCCATCAGCTCAAACTTTCCAATAGAAGTTCCTGTGAATGCAATGTCTGAGTTGTTTGCCCCATAAGTGCGGATGTAGGCGCTTCGGTTGTTATTTGTGCTCGAAGTACTGTCTGAAGCACCGCCAGTGAATGTGACATAGCCATTGGCCAGAGCATTTATCCTGCCGTCGGCGACATTCCCTGATGCGCCTATCTGGATCGCTGCGATGCCAGCGTTTACATCGCTAGAATCTCCGGTACCGCCAGTAAATACGTAGTTCGTTCCCTGCATGTTGATATTGCCGCTTCCTGTCGGGGTCGGTGATTGCGACAGGTTAAGGGACACATAATATCCAGCATAAGAGGTGCTCAGGCTGTTGCCTGTTCCAGCAAGGGCTGTATAGTCACCAGGAATAGTGAGGTGCATGTCTCCGCCTTCGTCCGTGAGGAAGTATGCAGAAGCATTAGATGCAGATGAGCCTGTGTCTGATGCAAAACCACCCTGCATGTAGATACCGCCATAGGATGACTGTGACAGGTCAACGACAATGAATCCACGGCTTGCAGTTTCTATACTTGCTGTTGCTTCTCCATCATCAACTGCAATATTTCCGCCGTATAATCTAATATCCGCAAAATTATCGCCGATGATCGTGACATTTCCCGTGCCTAATGCAAACAGGGAAGCATAAGAGTTCTCATCGTGATTGTTTTGTCCCGCCTCGATCGTTACAGGGCCGCTTGTGATGATATTGAGGTTTCCTATACCGCCTGATGCGATTGCAGCATAGTCTCCGTTGCCCCATCCTCCGAGGATCCTCATCTCTGTCTGAACGGTAATGTCAATGTCATTATTAGCTGTCTCAATCGCAGCGTACGCACCGGTCACGGAAGGTGACTTCTGTGATCCCTGCAGGACGAGCGTGATTGGGTCAATGAAAATATATCCATCTCCATCCGCTGTGATAGAGGCATAATCTCCATTGGAGTTACCAGCGATCAGGTTCACGTTATTAAAGCCATTCGCGATAATGTTGCCGCTAACTGTCGAAATCGCTGCAACAGAGTCTGCAGCTCGAGGCGTTACGCTGCCATAGAGGTTTAAATCCCCTGTTGATCCTTCAGTAATGGTGATATTAGACGCTTCAGAACCAAACGTACGGATAAATGCGCTTCGGTTCTCTGAAATGTTTGGTGAACTTCCTCCCATCAAGGTAATCGTTCCGTTTGCTGTCAGGGTGACCATTCCATTTGGAGAGTTGATCGGGCTACCTACTTGGATGGCAGCAACTCCAGCATCTTCGACCCTGGAGTCTCCTCCGCCGCCAGTAAGAGTGTAGTTGTTACCGATCATTAAGATGTTTCCGCCAACGCTTGAATTTGGCGATCCAGGGATGCCTGGTGATATGTACACACCGGCGTAAGCAGTGTTCTCATTGTCTGCAACACCTGCTTGGATTGTATAGTCACCGGCAATGCTCATGCTAATGTTTCCGCCTCTTTCAGTGATAATGATCGCTGAAGCATCAGAGCCTAGAGTCGTAGCTGCTGCCAAAGATTCACCGCCGAACATGTCAATGTTGCTTGTGAATGCATTGGTCATGTCGACATTGATATTGCCACCACCAGAGGTGCGTATGAGTGCTGCAGCATCTCCTCCCTCATCGGCAATTTTACCAGCAGTCAATTGCAAAGAAGCGAAAGTACTTCCGCTAATATTTACATCTCCACTGCCAACGCTTTGGATCTTCGCATAAGAGTTGTGATCATCGTTATCATCTCCAGCAATAAGGAGAATCGGTCCTGTTGTCACAATGTTGACACTACCTGCTCCGTCAGCAGAAATGCGGGCATAGTCATCCCGGTCATAACCGCCTAGCAGTTTTATCAAATTCGCAACATTCAGGCTGATATCGTTGTTGTTCGTCTCAATAGCTGCAAAAGCACCCTGGACTCCAACATTCTGAGAGCCTTCAAGAATTAGAGTTAGTGGATCGATGCTCACGTAGCCTTTGCTACTTGTACTGATCAGGGCATAGGCGCCATCTGCAAGACCACCATAAAGGTTTACATTGCCAAACGAGTTGATTGTAACGTTACCAGATAATGTTTCTACAGCAGCAACTGAGTTTGTTCCAAGGGGCGACAAGCTTCCATAAAGGTTAAAGTTGCCTGTTTCCACTCCAGAAATTGTGACATCAGACCCGCTTGTTGTACCAAACGTGCGGATGTAGGCGCTGCGGTTGTGGTCTCTGCTAAGTGAGTTACCTCCTGTGAACGTCATATTGCCATTCGCCAGAAGAGTGATCATGCCGTCTGCTAAATTAGTTGAGGTTCCAACCTGGATAGCAGCAATCCCAGCATCCTCGCCAGTAGAATTCCCATCACCGCCTGTG
>JASHWM010000012.1 GCA_030044075.1 Candidatus Rhabdochlamydia sp.
GATCTTATAGCGCGACCTTGAAGAAAGGCCATACGCCTCAATATACGCACTAAAACCCCATTCCTGCTCTGCTGCGCGGCGGGCAAGCTCAAAGCGCTGCGCCTCCGAAAGAAAAGAGGGGTCCTCTTTCAAAAGGTCCCTTACATCGCTATCAAAACCGCTGCCTACTTTTTCTGCGAGCTTCTTCACCATCTCCCTAAAATTTTTACTAGAAAATCCAGCGCTCAGCCTTAAAAATTCTTTTACCGATTCCCCCTCAGGGAAACTTGCTTGCGATATCGCTTGTTCTAAGGACAGTCGGAGTTGTTTTTCAAATTTGTTTGAGGAAATCTTCTTGCTGTCATTGCCGCAGTAATGATCGACAAAGTTTGATAAAGGGGTGTCCTTACCAAGCATCTCTGTGACGAACCTATAGGAACTTGTATCCCTTTGCTCTTCAGACAAAAGAAGCTCCCATTTTGCAGGAAATTTTTGAGCAGAAGTTGCGGGATGTCCTTCATTGAAGCTATGAATTTTTTGAATTAAAAATTCTCTTTTCCTGTCAGCTGCAGGAAGGGACGCTCCTTGAAACAGTCCGTTTAATTGCAACCCAGGATCTTGATTTTGTATGATAAGCATAAATTAATAGTTTTTTGAAAATAATAACGAATAATTATATAAGATAAATAACTTAAATTCAATTAATATAAAAATTAACAACAATTGATATAAAAATAGAAATTGAATAGAAGAATGAATTTTTTAAAATTAGATCAACAATTTTGGCAGATAAGGAGATACCATGGCTTTACGGGAATTAATGGTTCCCGCCTTAAAGCGCAAGATTGCGATCGGCAATCCTTCTTTTGAAGGCGAGATCTTTCTAGGAAGAGGTAAAAAGCTCTCTTTGAAGATCTGGTCCAATTCTGCAGCATTATCTCCTACAAATTCAACCTCTGGATCGTTCGAGAGGATCTCTGGAGAAAACCGGAAAGCATTTAAAAAGCTCTTGAGATGCTCGATCCCTGGAACGCTCATCGGAACCCAAATCCATATTTCGTCTTTATGGGAATATTCACCTACATTGTCAGAAAAAAGGTCTTCAGCGCCTGCAATTGTTGTCAGCATGTGCAGGTGCAGGTCGATCTCCTTGCGGTCGTTATAGCAGTCCACTCCCCTCTCATACCAAATTTTCCTGATCGCATCCGCATGCTTTTGGAATGTGGCGAAATTTTTTGCAAACATCTTTGTCTGCCCTACGCGGCAGCACCCGTTCTGCTCTTTTGTGTCGTCGAAAATATGAAGGGAGATCCCCTTGACACAATTCTCAAGGCTTTCTTCTACTGAATTCTCTTTAGACACATAAATCTTCCGGTAAAGAGAATACATATCGGTGTTCTGCAAAATCCTTTTGGCAGCCCGTTGGACAAAGTTCTCTTTTCCGTAAAGATCGTCAAAATGAATGATCTCCACTTCTTTACCGGCAAATAGGGACTTCAAGCGGTTGAGCAAAGAGCGCACGCACTCGCAGTCCTTGTACGATACTTTTGTAAGAAGGTCCGTATCGTCCAAGATCGCATACAGAAAATGGAGATATTCGATAAACTCTCTTTTAGCATCGACATGATACCGTGAATTTTTCTCAGAGACGATCTGCCTTTGCAGCAGCCTTTGCAAGACCCTTTTACTGGAAGCCGTAGACAGGTCCTTCTTCACTTGTTCGATTTGAAGCTCTATCTCGCTAAGGGACATCCCCCCAGTGCTATATTTATCATTGATCTGGAAGGCAAGCTCGGCGAGGATGACATTGCTGGACTGGGCATCTGAAACAACGATCGAGGCGGGAGATCCTGTTTGGATGGTGCTCTTGTGATGGTCGATGACGCTGATGATCTCCAGGAAAGAAGGGATCTTTGTTTCTTCGCGGTTAGAAAAATCCCTCAAGGTAACAGTCCCCAGCACAGACTTGTATAAATCGCTTGCCTGGATGATCCCAATTGGTAAAAGACGGCCTTGCTTATCTGGATATGTCACGGTGAGATAAGGATAATTTCCTATCTTGCTGCGGATCTCTTCAAGGTCGGCCCGGTAGCTGACAACCTGCGGCAAATACCCAAAGACCTGCGTTTTAATGTCGAGGGCCACATCAAGCCTTTCCACATATTTTCGAATGCTTTGGATCGCCTTGTCGAGCCCCTTGATGACCGTTTCCAGGAAGTGAAAAATTTTAGGCCTGTTTTCTGTAATGGACCCAGAGGAGTCGAACAGCGCTGCTGACTTAAATGATTTCATATGGCCGACAAACTCGTGGAAGTCGAACAGCCCCAAACTTTCCATCGCGTAAGAAAACTCTTCAAAAGAGCTTTCAAGCCCTTTGTGAACTCCAAGGACCTTGCTTAAGTAGTCTTGTACAAGCTTCCTTTGCCTGTCATTGAATTCTTTTGCAGGCTCGCACTCTTGGATGCGGACCCCAAAAATCGAGGGAATGAAATGGGAAAATTCTTCGGCCGTAAGTTTTGGTTTTGCAAACAAAGAGATGAGCTTGACATGCAAATGGTTCTCAAACCAGCGGAGGCAATTATTTAAAAGAAGGATGATCTGCCTGACGCCCTCGACATCGAAATTGCGCCAGTCGCCGAGATAATATCCCCTCTTGTCGATGAGGATGATCGCATTTTGGTTTCTCTCGTGGTCAATATTGACTGACGATTCATCGGTTTGTTTGCGGATGACCCCTTTTTGGGTCATTAAATCGATACTTGAAAGGCCAAGCGTCGTGCGGCCCTTTGCAATATCTGAAAAAACATTATCCCCGAAGATCTGCTGGAACAGGATCGGCGTCTCAACCTGTGAAGGAGGATCTCCACCAGGCAGGTTCCAAATGTGAAGCCCCCCTGCCACCCTTGCGGAAAAAGCATCGACCCAACCCCAGAAGGAAGAGACCGTCGTATCCAGATCGGGAGAGCCGTGGGCCGTGACAAAGTGGGTCCCAGGATAATACTTGTCCATGCCGATGGGAAAGAACACCTGGTATTCCTCCCTTGGGACCCATCTTCCTGTGACCTTGCCCCTGACCGCTAAATTCTCCTCGGAAGAAAGCCCGGAAAATTGGTTGAGCCAAAGTTCGAAGCTGGAGAAAGTATAATGGTCGAGGACCTTTTCCTTATTGATGCGGTGAATATAATCTAAAATTGGGATCAGCAAAAACTTGTGTTTGGAGGTCTGGATCAAATGGAGCAAAGCGCGGTCGACGCGCTCATTTTTCTGCCGGTCGTTCAAATGAAAAAAGTCATCTTTTCCAAAGCTTGCAAAAATTTCTTCGAGCTCTTCAAATGATTCCCTGGGAAGAGAGAAATCCCCTAGATGTTTTCCTGATGAGAAGCGATAAGAATCATCCCCGGTCGCTTTTTTCATATCCCAACTTTATAAAATGAAAAACGGATTGAGCAGGACTCGAACCTGCGACCACCCGCTTAGAAGGCGGGTGCTCTATCCACTGAGCTATCAATCCAGATGTACCCTATTGTACTTGGAAATCTTACAATTTTCAAGGTTTTTTCGTGCAGAATCTCTAAAAAAGATCTATACTGCCACTTCATTGAAGGGGTATTGCATATGACATCATCTTTTACTCTTGGCATCCTTGGGGCCACAGGAAGACTCGGTTCGAAGATCTTCTATTTTGCGACAAAAGACGAGAGGATCTCCCATGTGAACGGCAGTGCTAGAAATGCAGGAGAGCTTCTGCCCACCTTGGAAACTATCGAAAAAAGCGACCTCATCATCGATGTCTCCTCTCATGAGGCGACAAAAGACCATGTCGCCCTTTGTATTGAGAAAAGCAAACCCCTCATCATTGGAACGACCGGCCATCCCTATCCAATAGAAGAATTTCTAAAGGAGGCGTCAAACAAGATCCCGATCTTCTATGCGCCCAACTTCAGCATCGGCGTTTCCCTTTATACACATGCCGCGAAGTTCTTTTCCCAAAAACTTCCAAGCCTTGGAAAAATCACCTTGCAGGACATCCATCATGCCCATAAAAAAGACCGGCCAAGCGGGACAGCCCTTTTGATCGCTTCGGCAATCGGGAAAGAAAAAGTTGAAATTTCATCCGAGCGCATCGGAGAAGTGATCGCAGAACATACGATCACATTTTTTTGTGAAAATGAGGAGATCACCCTGGTCCACAAAGCATCTTCCAGAGACCTTTATGCAAAAGGCGCACTCCTCTCCGCCTTTTTCCTTCATGGAAAACCGCCAGGGCTCTACCACATGGAAGACCTGGCGAAAGTTTTAGAATAGCGCCTTTTGCTGCTCTAATCGCTCCACGTAGGCCTGCCATCCTGCCTGCTGGTATTCCCTTGCCGCAGCTGCCGGGTCGTCCGCCTCGGTGATCCCCCTGCCTACAATGATCATATCGCTTTTTTCTTCAAAGATGGCAACGCGCGGGGTCTTATATTTTTGACCAAGCGAATCGCCTGTCTTCGCAAGGCTTACTCCGGGGGTCATATGGATCATTCGAGGATCGGAAGAGAGCTTTCTCTGGGTGATGAACCCGATCACAAAGTCGCTGTGGTCCTCGGCCATTTTCACGGTGCTCTTGATGTAGTCATCGCTTGCAAGGTGCCCTTCCGAGCTAGGTTCTGCGACAAGAAGGAGCGCCATCCCCTTGCCCCCTTTTTTTAGACCTTGGATCGTCCCGG